>JAISML010000179.1 GCA_031276775.1 Eubacteriales Family XIII. Incertae Sedis bacterium
CATCATCGCCATATCCGCGCCCAAGGTGAAGAGACTCATTCCGACCACGAGCAAAACTGCGCCGATCACAAAAAAACCCCGTACGGCAAAAGGCATGGGCGTGATCGTGAAATTCAGAACCAGGACGATGACCGTAATCGGGAGCAAGGCCAACAACGCTTCTTTCGATTTTCCCCAAAGTACGTTATGCAAACAAACCCTCCTTATGTATTCGCGTCCGTAGTATCAGTATACATGAAGAAAAGTCCGACGGCAACCCGCTTTGGGGAAAGAAACCGGCCTCGTATCGCAGTGTCAGCTGACTGGGTATCTTACATCTTTTTTGTATCGCTGTCCGTGCATGCAGGGCGCACACAGGGGGCGTTCTTTTTTGTGTCTCCGTTTGAGTTGTCTGCATGAAATTGCGCTTCGCGCAAACAGTGAGTCAAATTCGCCTTCGCCAAAGTTCCCGTTTGCGCAGTCGCTTTCGCCTCTTCAAGGACCATCATTTTTCTTCGCATGGCCGTTTCAATGCGGCGTCGTTCTCTTCCGACAATGCCGTCTCCCATCAAAATCCGCATGACCACTTCATCCTCCGTTCGTATCCCGCATACACTTTGGCTTTCGTTCGGCGCGCCGTCCCGCGCTTCCCTTGCGCGGTCGCAGACAGCGTTTTTGTTCGACCGACGGTTTCATGATATCACGCGCACATTAAAGAATCTTTAAAGAAACATTAAGGTTTTATGCAGAACAGTCATGCGCGATTACTTATTTAACCATAAATTTGCGCTTCGGCTTCGGCTTCCCGCACAAGTTCCGCCGTCGCTTTGATCATGCCGTCATAATAACCGCGCTCTTTCAACCACGCAACGGAGCGTTCATATTTGTCCGTGATGGAATAAAGCAATGTGAGACGCGCATCGGGATCGTTTGAGACCGGGTTCGGTGCGATCGCTTGTCCGAATCGCGTTGCGCGAACCTGCGATACGCCGCCTCGCATCGACTCATCCGTTTCGGCTTTCGGCGCGCGATATTCGATGAGGAACGTCATCAAAGCTTGATTGTCCCCTTTCATATCGTCGAAGTCCAAGGTCTCAAAATCCGCGTCCAAACATTTCGCGAATTCGATCATCCCGTTTTTGTCGGATATGCCGCTCTGCGACAAGACAGGTCCGAATTGGGACTCGATGTGACAGAGCGTGAGCTCGGTCAGATTTTCATATCCCGCCATGTTGGCCAAAGACAGCGATTGCTTGTACGCGCGCGTTTCCGCAAAGCGCCCGAAAGCGTCCGCGCCGACCGTCAGCGGATAAGACGCTTCGACGGTATAGCTGCGGCGCAACCCAAATCCTCCGATTTTCTCGTACTGTATGTAGAAGTCGTTCGTCGGAAAAGGGAAAGAGTCCGCGTCAAGTTGCGCATCGCGATCGGACGCGTACGGTTCTGTCCGCGCGACGCCGTATGCGTCGGCTTTGTCCAATATATCCCGGTGCAAGGCGGTCAATGCCGCGATGTCCTCTCTGTCCGTCAGAAGCACCGTTTGGACAAAATTCCATTGATAGGGAAATACGTTCACACTGATCAATTCCGCAGTCGCGCTTTTGATTTCGCGCGCATCGGGAATCCGTCGCTCAAAGCCCGTGACGTCCGTCGTCGCAAGCGTGAGGAAGACGGCGGCGACCAGCGCGAAACAGCCGAAATCCTTCAATGTGCGCGCGTTGAAAACCTTGAACGTTCTGCGCAGAACCATCGTCGTGAGCAACAAGGAGATCGCGGCGCCGAGGAAAGCGCCGACGTAAAAGTTGACGGGTACGGCGCCGGGTGGCCAAACGCCGCCGGGCGCAACGCCGACCTGCGATTCCTCAAGCATATCGCAGAACAGGAACCCGCCGGCGGACATCCCGACAAAAGTGACCAGAAAGGTGACGATGTATGCCGCGCCCCGAAAGACCACGGGATCGCCCGCGCGCTCCGCTTTCACAGCGCGGCACAGGATGCAGGCGCCGACGCTCACGATGATCGCCGTTGCCGCATAGACGACGAGGATCAACGCGTCAAGCTTCCCCGGAAAAGCCATGTTCACCGATCCGCCATAAGTCATCAGGAAGGCAAGAGGATGCAAAAAAGATTCCATTCCTGCCCCGACGTCCGGCGAAAATCCGTAGAAAAATCGATTCACAATCCCAAATGTCACCGCGAAGATGATGCCCGCGATGCAATTCAACAACCCCGCAAGAAGCAGATGCATGGCGGTATTGCCCGCAATGACGCCCGCAAATACCGCAACCGAGAAAACAAACAGGACGGTCACGACGGAATCGGCAAGCCACAGGATCAAGTCGCTGAAATCCGGATACCATGCCGGATCAAAATAGAGGTTGACGTCGGCCGGACATGCAGCGAAATGCGCGAATCCCGGTTCCAAAAATGGAAGGGTGCCCAACGCGACGAGGAATATGGGCGCGAAAGCCAAAATGAGACCGGAGAGATAATCGCTCCCGAACATGGTTCCCTTTGTCACGGGCAACGCGCGCATGACAGCCGACGCGCCCTTGGAATGCATGTGCCGAAACGGCAAGATCGCCGCGATCAAGGGCGAAACAACGAGCATACACGCAAACACCGGGTGAAAATTCATCAAAAATGTTCGCAAATGATTCTGCCGCATGCCGTCTTCGGCCAGCAACAGCATGAACGGCCCGGCCGCGAGATACAAAAACGCGCCCACAAGCGGCGCCGGCCAAAATCTGCGGAGGTTTTCCCGAACGATCGGCGCGGAGCATATGCGCAGAGGATATTCATAGGACGTCTTTGATCTCATCGTTTTCACCTCCCAATGCACAGAGGAACAATTCCTCCAAAGTAAGGGGCAGTCTGTCGCAGATAAGCGGCTTTTTTTCTTTCCGAAAGCGTTCCAAGGCTGCTTCATCGTTTTGGACAATCAGACTGTCAACGGAACCTCCGGTCTCCATATGCATCACATGCAACGCGTCATACGCGCCTTCCGGACGAGCGCCTGATTGTCCAAAGGATACTTGCAATTTATGCATGCCTGTCGTGAGTGCATGCAAATCACCTTCCAAGATCATCCGCCCCCGATGAATGACGCCTATGCTGTCGCAGAAACCTTCCATCTCCCTGAGATTGTGCGAGGAAATGAGAGTGGTCATTCCCCGATCCGCCACAGCGTCCACGATGTATTTCCATACGGTCTTTCTTGCCGACGGATCAAGTCCGTCTATTGGCTCGTCGAGGATGAGGCAGGCCGGCGTCCGAGCGAGTGCCAGGGCAAAAACGGCCTGCTTTCTCATGCCTTTTGAAAATTTGGAAAGGCGACGCTTGCGATCCAATTGGAATTGTTCGATTATTGCATCAAACAGTTTCCCGTCCCAATCCCGATACAATTCCGAGAAGAAACGTCCCGCATCCCTGAGTGTGTACGGAGAAAAAAAGGACAGATCGTCCGGAACAAAAGCGAGCTTCTCTTTGACGGCCGCGTTTTCATATACGGGACGACCGTCTACGAGCACCTTGCCGTCGTCCGCTTTGAGTATGCCGCCGATCAATTGCAAAACAGTGGTTTTCCCCGCGCCGTTCGTTCCGACCAATCCGTAGATGGAACCGCCTCGGACTTTCATTTCAAAGTTGTTCAAGGCCGGAACGCCATCGAAACTCTTATGCAGTTTGCGGATGTCGATCATCTGCGCTTCCTCCTTCCGAAAGTATCGTATTCGGGACGCTTTTGGTCGTTTCATTACTTACGACCGCGCCGGCTCATCTTTTGCCGAACGCCCGTCGTTCGGGCTCTCGTCGTTCGGATCCTCGTTGCGCAAGTCGCCGGCGCAACATTGATCGAAGATCGCGTCGATCATCTCTTGCGCGACTGTCCGATCGGGGACGAGAAACCTCAATTCCCGGATGTTCTCCGCAAGCTTGGACTTCACTTCGGAGATCAACCGTTCGTCCGGCCGTATGTCGTCCCGCGCGCGAACGAAAGAACCCAAGCCGGAAACCGTATAGATATAGCCCTGTCGCTCCAATTCACGAAATGCTTTTTGAACAGTGTTCGGATTGATGGTCAGGCGCTTGGACAATTCTCTGACCGACGGCAATTTTTCGTCGGCGCGCATGATCCCGACGAGAATCCGTTCTTTCAGATTGTCGATCACCTGTTCATAAATGGACTTTCTGGTTTTAAAATCCAGTTCAAACATATTCACCCGCTCTGCCCCGACCTTTTCCGGGACGGCGATCCGCATTTTTCTTCGCTCTCAACTGTACGCACTGTACTATATCTTATAATACAGCGTTTGTCAAACACTTTTGATGCAAGGTGATTGCTCGATGCGCAAAGCTTTCTCATCCGACGCAAGCCCTTGAACGGTAACACCGCAAGAATTACCGTTCAGAGGCGGCGCTGCGACAGCATGACCGTTCAGAGGCGGCGCTGCGACGGCATGACCGTTCAGAGGCGGAACTGCGACGGCATGACCGTTCGGCGCCGCAGGCCTGCCTCCGCACGGTAACCCGCAAGACAAGGCTGTTGTGAAATTCATTGGCGACGATCCGAAAAAAGGATCTATTGGCGACAATCCGAAAAAAGGATCTGAGAAAGTGGCAAAATCAAGGAATATCCGAAAACCGTGCGCACCGTCGCATTTCGCCGTCGGGTTTGCCCCGATCGATCATCATCGTTTGGTATGCGTGTTGCGAAAGCGGCAAAATGTCTTTTCGGGAAATCGCCCTCTTCCGCGAGCGGCGCGGAAGATGCTTTGTTCAGGCGCCCACCGCGCGGAAAACCCGAATGCCGATGGCGCACTCCAAGCGTTTTTTCTCCAAGGCGCAACCCAAAGCGTAAGGCCGCAATATGTCGCCGTTTTCGTGCCAAGCGTTGGCGTGGCATCCGCCGCTGCAATAGAATTTTGCCCAGCACGCCGCACAATCCTCTTTGTTGTAAATATGCGCGCGGTTGAACGCGGCATACAGG
>JAISML010000052.1 GCA_031276775.1 Eubacteriales Family XIII. Incertae Sedis bacterium
GTTCTGTACGACCCTGCATTGGTTCCCGACGTTCGGTCTCAACTCCCCCACCGTGATCCCGCTCGCCGGCTGGGAACGGGTTGCGGATCAGGCGAGGCACTTGGCGCTCCCCGCCCTGATCCTCTCCCTGCCGAGCATGGGTTCGTGGGCGAGGTTTCAACGCGCCGCGTTCCTTGAGGTCATGCGATCCGATTACGTCAGAACCGCGAGGAGCAAAGGACTTCCCGAAAAGACGGTCGTTTTCCGCCACGCGCTGAAAAACGCCCTGCTTCCCATTTCAACGGCGTCGGGCTCGATCATCATGGGGGTCTTCGGCGGTTCCTACATCATTGAGACGCTCTTCACCATCCCGGGGATCGGCCTGCTCACCACGAATGCGTTTCTTGAGTTTGACTTCAATTTGATGCTCAGTACCAGCTTGCTGACGACGGCCATGGGAAGCTTTGGTTTGTTGCTGTCGGATATTATCTGTGTTGCCGTGGATCCGAGGATACGTTATGAATAATGGGATATGGAACTATCTTGCGTCCGGCATCCTGCCGAAGCGAAAGCCGGAACCCATGCCGCAGCTTCCCGTGATCGTGCGGGACGCGTCGGACGCGGACATGAGCGAGGAGGATGCTTTCTTTGCCGCCCGGATCGCTTCGTACGGCAGTATGGTGTTCAGACGCTTCATCCGGCACCGGCTTGCGCTTCTGGGTTTCCTGATATTGCTTACGCTCGTTCTCGTCGCGATCCTCACGCCCGTGCTCGCCAAACACGATCCGGAGGACATTCACATCGAGTTGCTTGTGAACGGGATGCCCGCGCCCCCGAGCGCCGAACACATATTCGGAACCGACAATCTGGGCAGGGACTACTTTTCCCGCATATGTTACGGCATGCGGGTGTCGCTCCTTGTCGGATTCGCATCCACGTTCATCTCGTTCGTGATCGGCGCGCCCATCGGATGCATCGCGGGATACTACGGCGGGAAAGTCGATTGGGTCATCTCACGGGGAATGGAATTGGTCGGTGCGGTTCCGTCGTACTTCCTCATGATCTTCTTCAGCGCGGTCACGGGCGGCGGCGTGCTTGGCACGATCCTGGTCATCGGGCTTACGGGTTGGGTCGGTCATGTCAGAGGCATTCGCGCATATTTCTTTTCTTTGAAAGATCAGGATTTTGCCCAGGCCGCAAAGTCGATGGGGATGAGCGTTCCCCGGATCATGTTCAAGCACATTCTGCCGTTTGCGCTCGCGCCGGAATTGGTGTCCGTATCGATGCGCATCGCCGGAAATTTGGCGATGGAAACGGGCATGTCGTTTCTCGGATTCGGGGTGCAGGAACCGACGCCGAGTTGGGGCGCCATGCTGAATACGGCGCGGGAGTTTATGATCACCGCGCCGTGGATGGCGCTCATCCCGGCGGGGCTCATCGCGCTTGTGTCCCTGTCGTGCAATTTCATCGGCGACGGATTGAGGGACGCGTTTGACCCGAAGACGCGGGCCTGAAGCGCGGGGCGGCGGAAGCGGGACAACACAGACGGGGGAAACGGCGGGAAGCGGGAAATCACGAAAAAACGATCGGCAGAGCAGCAACCGGAAAGAAAGGCGGTGTCGTCATGGGAATCAACGGAGAAACTTCGGGGTCGATCATCCGATCGATCGCGGAGATCATAAAAGAGAAAGGAGTGGACGCCGCGATCGTCGGCGAAGGGTGTACGTCGCGCTACATCCTCCGGAACGCGTCCGACGAGGATTACGGTCTGCGTCAGGTGCTCACTTTGAATCTGGATCAGGACAAGCGGCTTTCGCGTTGGGATGTGTTCTTCCTGACGGCGAGCGGCAAATGCTACCTCGTTTCACCTTTCGAATGGGAGGGTGTGCGCGAAGAGGAAGGGATCATCTCGATCAGGTTTCCCCGCGGGGAGAGCAGTCTCGGCAAGATACTCGCGGAACTCGGGCAGGAGCACGGCGTAAAGACGTGCGGATTTTCGCCTTTTGAGTTGAACGCGAAAGTCTATCTCGACATCGCGGAAAACGCGGGTTTTGAACTGAAAGACCTCGATTACGATCCGTTTGAATTGCCGCGCCGCAAGCATACGCCGCGTGAAATCGAAAAGATCGCCGGCGCGCAGCGGATCGCGGAAAAGGCTTTGGAACTGTTGCTGCCGAAGATCGTTCCGGGCGCGATCGAATGCGAATTGCGGCAGGAACTTGTGGGCAATATGATACGGCTCGGAGCGCTCAAGGAGTCCTGCGGGTTGCTCGGTTCCGGGAAAGCGACAGGGGATGTTCACGCGCGGGCCACGGACAAGCGGATCGAAAAAGGAGACTTTGTCGTCATGGATTTCGGCGCGGTCTTCAACGATTATTGCTCCGACATGACGAGAACCGTCCTCGTCGGACCGGGCACCGACGAGCAGAAGTTTCATTACAATTTGGTCTTGGAAGCGCAGGAGGCGGCGATCGACGCGTTCCGTCCCGGCGCCGTCGCGAAGGATGTGCACGCCGCCGCCGTCAAGGTCTTTGAACGGGAAGGACTGGCGGAATATTTCACGCACGGGGTCGGACACAATGTGGGGATCGACATACACGAACTCCCGTTCTGCGGCGCGACGGACGAGGACGTAATGGAGACCGGATATGCGATGACGATCGAACCCGGTCTGTACTTCAAAGGAAAATACGGCATTCGCATCGAGGATATGATCTTCCTGGGACCGGACGGGAAAGTGAATCTCACGGAAGCGCCGAAGGAGTTGATCATACTTTGACGACATATTTGAAGGAAGAGGAAAAGAAGTGGTTTTTGGATCGGTTGGGCGGACTCTCCGGGGCGGTTGGCGTGACGGGAGACGAATACGGCGCTTCGGCGATCGCGGAGACCTTGCTCGCCCCCTATGCCGACGAAACGCGGATCGACGCGAGGGGCAATGTCACGGGTCTTGTGCGATCCGGTCTTGCGGGAGCGCCGGTATGGGTGTTTGACGCCCATATCGATCAGGTGGGCATTCAGATCACGCACATCGCTCCGGAAGGGTATCTCGGGTTTACGGAGATCGGTCTCGACGCGCGGATTTTGCCGGGACAGGTCTTTGTCGTGGCGGCGCATTCGGGCGAACGTATTCCCGCGGTCGTGGTTCTGCCCAAGGATGCGCATGCGCCCGATGTGCTTCCCACCTATCTGCTTCTGCTCGACACAGGCATGCCGGAAGATGCGGTGAAAGAGAAAATTCGGGTCGGGGATTTTGCCGCTTTCGCGGGGGACGCGCATGAGATCGCGCCGGGCAGGATCTGCGGGCCGGCCTTGGACGACAGGGCGTGTTTTCTTTCAATCCTCGCGTTTGCGCGCAGATTGAAACGGAGCGGCAGGAAACCGGCCGCCGACATCGTTTTTTCGGCAACGGTGCGTGAAGAGATCGGCGGACCGGGGGCGGCGGCCGTGGCGGTGCGGTACAAGCCGTCGCTGTTTGTCGCGGTCGATGTTTGCCATGTCAAGCCCGGCAGCAAGGAAAACGGAGAGCGGTTTGAGGGCGGTCCCGCAATCGCGATCCGCGGCGACAGCGATGATTTCGTGTCGGCGCGTCTGCTCGAAACCGCGCGCGCAAAGGATATCCCGCACGGGACATACGGGATATCATACGTGAGCGGCACAAACGCGGGGGAGGTGCGCATTGTGGGATGCGGCGTAAGGTGTGCGGTCGTTTCCCTGCCTTTGCTTTACATGCATACGCCAAACGAGATCGTAAGCTTGCAGGATATCGCTTGGACCGGAGAATTGCTGTATCATTTTGCCGTCGGTTTTCAAGACGGGGAAAGGGGATGAGATGGAATTGCCCTCATTGCTGAAGACCCTGTCGGATCTGCCCGGCGTATCGAATTTTGAGGATGAAGTTCGGGCATACCTGCGCACTGTGTCGGAGCCGTTTGCCGACGATATGAAAGAGAGCCCGCTCGGTTCGTTGCTGGTATTCAAAAAAGGCGCGAAAACGCCGAAACGCCCGATCGCCGTGTCGGCGGGCATGGACGAGGCGGGGTTCCTCGTGACGGGCGTCGGCAAGGACGGAATGCTGCGCATCGAAGCGGTGGATGAAAAATTCCCTGCGTCGGCGCTGTTCGGCCTGCGGCTGAAACTCGCGGGAACCGGCTTGCGCGGCGTCGTTCCCGCGAAAGCGATCCAGTTGACTTCCCGCGCGGAGCGCGGCAAATATCCGGAAGCGGACGATCTGCGCATGGATGTGGGCAGGGACACGGACGCGGAAACGGAAAAGCTCGTCCGCATCGGCGATCCTGTCGTGCTGGATGCGCCGTTCCATGCGCTTTGCGGTGGAAGGGTCGCGGGGAAAGCATTTGAAAACCGGATACCCTGCGCACAATTGCTCGCTTTGATCGAACGAAAACCTGCTTACGACACGTGGTTTGTGTTTTCGACGCGAACGTTCATCGGCGCTTCCGGCGCGGTCTCGGCCGCGCGCATCCTGAAGCCGGGCGTCGTCATCGGCGCGGGCAGCGTACAGGCTTTGGATATTCCGGGAATACCGCCGCACCGGCGTGGCGCCTGCGTGGGTGGCGGCGCCGGCGCGACGATCAGGGGGGGACGGATCTTTTCGGATCGTGCGCTCACGCGCGATCTGCTGCGCTCTTTTGCGCAAAAGGGGAAAGCAGCCAATCTTTTCCCGGAAAATACCGACAGCTCACGCCTGTATGGGTTTGGCGACGGCGTTGCGGATGTGAAGATCCTCTCGATAGACACCCCGGTGCGCCATTTGCGGACGCCGTTTGAAACGGCGGCGGCGGCGGATATCGAGATGGGCGTCGACTTGCTTGAAACGGCTATCGAAACGGCGGGCGCGGCATTTGAAAAGGACGGCGCGGCGGGAGGGGGATTTGACGGAAAGGAGTTGGGAACCGATGGATGAACGTATCTCCGGCGCGGCCGAAATCGCGATCTTGCACGAACGGTTGCTCTCCGCGTATGCTTTCGGCCGCGAAGCGCTTGCGAACGAGATCGCCGCGCTTGCCCGCCCGTATGCGGACGAAACGGGGGTCGGGATTCTGAATGAAGCGATCGCCGTGATCAGAGGCGGTTCCGCCGCCGGACGCGCGTCCGCGCGAACCCTCGTATATGCGGGCGGCGATCCCTCGTACGCCAACGTGGTGGGCGTCGATGAGGACGGGCTTCTGCACCTCGAAGGCATGGATGGCGGGATTCCGACCGGAGCGGAAGCCGTAATCCCCTCCGCTTCCGGCAAGATCCCCGGCGTTTTCGTTGAACGCACGGAAGAAGAAAGCGGTACGCGATCCGTCGTCGCGGACATCGGCGCCGAAAACCGTGCGGAAGCGCTTCGGCATGTGTCCGTAGGCGATCCTGCGATCATTTTCGGAAAGCCGGAACCGACGGGAATCGGAGATAAAATTGTCGCTCCGCATGTATACGGCTTCGGTGGGAAACTCATCCTGCTGCAACTGCTTCTTTCAGGGATTTGCACGGATCTTTGCGGGGAGACGACGTTTGTTTTCCCGACGGGGCAGACCGGGGGCACGCAGGGGTTCCAAGCCGCGGTGCACGGCGTGTGCCCGGATCGCGTGATCGTTGCGGGTTCCGTTTTGGCAAAATCCGGTTGGCTGCCGGACAATCCTGCGGATGCGGGAAAACGTACCGCGCCGGAGATCGGCGGCGGCGCGGCGCTCGTGCTGCGCGGGGCGTACGGTGTGTTTGACCGGGATTTCACGGGGCGGATCGAACAGATCGCGGCGGAACAAAACATTCCGTTTCGGATCGTCGCAAAGGTCGATCGATTCCCGGGGCTTAGCGGATTTCACGACGCCGGGATCGACGCGCCCGCAGCCGGAATCGCGCTCCCGGTGCGTTACGAAACAGGATTTGCGGGCATCTACGCCGCCGGCGACGTCGTCGCGGCAGCGCGACTGATCGGGGCGGCGCTGAAATCCGCCGGCGGCGCGGGAAAGGAAAGAAACGGTGAGCGATCATGATCGATTTTGAAACGGCAAGTGCGGCGTACGCGCTTCCGGCCGCAGGGTGCGCCGGCGGATCCTCCTGGATCGAAGCGGCGGTGCGTCCGTACGCGGATGAAGTGCGCACCGATGCAAACGGCAATGTATTTGCGCGCGTGGGCGGCGGGGATCGCCGGCTCGCCTTTCTCGCGCATGCGGATGCGCGGGGGTTTGTCGCCTCGTTTGTCGAACAAAGCGGCGCGGTGCGTTTTCTCGCTCCGCCGTGGGATGCGGGCGAAACCCCGGCGGGGACGCGGGTGCGCTTTGAAAACGGGATAAAAGGCGTGATCGCGGCGGACGGGACAGAGCTTGCTGTGCGTCCGAGCGGCGGCGCGCGCGCGCATTCGGATTACTATATTGACATAGGTTCGGAAAGCGCGGAGGAAACTTTGCGGTCGATCCGTCCGGGCGACAGGGCGGTCAGGGATTTTCTCCCGCACACCGGGGATTTTGGCGCGGTCTGCGCCTTTGACGCGGGGCTTGTCGGCGCAAAGACGTTGCTGTGCGCTTTGAAAACGATCAGGACCGGCGGCGTCGCGCCGAAAAACGATCTTCTGTTCGTTTTCGGCAGGAGCGGCAATGAGCCGTTTGACGGGACGGCCGTTTATGAGGGACTCAATGTTTCCGCCGCAATCGCGGTCGGGGCTTATCATACGGCGCCCGGGTCCGGAGGGACGGATGCGGGCGTCCGCATCGGCGCGGGTCCCGTGGCGACGGCAAAAGCCGATCTGTATTTCAGTCCTTCGGTGTACGGAGCCGTCCTGGAAGCGGCGTCAAGATTGAATGTCGCTTTGCAGCACAGCGTACAGGCGCATATCCCGGCGGCGGACGCCATGATGGAAAGCGACGAGGGCGTCGTCGCGGCTGCCTTGGGCATACCCGTGCGCGGCGGCCGCATTTACCGCGAATCGGACGTCGGCGGCGCGGCGCGCATTGTCGCGGAACTTGGAGGTACACGATGGATGTAAAAGAAACCTTGAAGCAACTTACGAACGTACTCGGCGGTTCCGGAGACGAATTTCGCGCGAGCGCGCTTTTTGCGGACTTGATTCGCCCGTTCGCGGACGAGATCGAAACGGATTCCTACGCCAATGTCACGGCGTTCAAGCGCTGCGGCGTCAAAGACGCGAAACTTGTGATGATCGACGCCCACATCGATCAGATGGCGATGATGGCTTCCGAAATCACGGATGACGGATTCGTGAAATTCATTGCGCAGGGCTTCGACCCCAGACAGCTTTACGGCGCGGACGTCGTGCTGATCACGCGTTTGGGGGAGGCCATCCCCGGCATCGTCACCACGGTTCCGGCAGAGCTGCAATACGGGGAAATTACCGACACCGTGTCTGTGGACAAACTGTCGATCGACCTCGGCTTAAAAGCGGAAACCGTAAAGGAAAAGGTGACGGTGGGCGACTTTATTTATTACGCGAACGAAACGCTGGAACTTTCGGACGGTGCGCTGTGCGGGCGCGCGTTTGACGACCGCGCCGCGCTCGTGAGCATTCTGTTTGCGGCAGAAATCCTGAAAGACAAAAGTCTCGTCGCGGACATCCTGTACTCCGCCACCGCAAGGGAAGAGGTGGGCGGACCCGGCGCCGCGATCGTGGCGGGCCGTTTCCGACCGGATCTTGCCGTGGCGCTCGATCTCACGCAGGCCAAATGCGATGCCTACAATGATCCCGGCGCGTTTGAATTGGGCGGCGGACCCGTCATCGGGAGAGGCGATCACAGCAGTCCCGCGTGGGCGGAGAGGTTTGCGGAAGTCGCGCGCGCCGCGGAGATACCGTACCGGTTTCAGGCGATCCCGGCGCACAGCAAGACAAACGCGGGACGCATCCAGATCGCCGGAACCGGCGTTGTGACCGCCGTACTTTCGTTCCCGCAGAGATACTCCCATTCATCGGTTGAGATCGTGGACGTTTCCGACATTGAAAGGACAGGACAACTGATCGCGCGATTTGCGCTTGCGCTCAGATCCGAAGATTTTGGAAGCGAGGTGATATCATGAAGGAATATCTGAAAGTCCTTTCGTCATTGGACGGCGTGTCCGGGCGGGAGGATCGCGTACGCGATTTTATCGCGGATCGCGTACGGCCGCATGCCACGACGGTGGAAACCGATGTCTTAAAGAACCTTTTCGTATGGAAGAAAGGCAAAGGGACGCCCGATCGTCCGATCGTCGTCGCGGCAGCCATGGACGAATGGGGTTTTGTCGCCGAGGAAGCGAAGGACAGCGGGGCAATCGCATTGTCGGCAGTGGACGGCATGGATCCGAAAGCCGTGATCGGAAAGCGGTTTCGCGTGGCGGGCGGCGAAACGCGGGGTGTGATCTCCGTCGTCTCCCAGCACCTCACGGGCAAAACGGGAACGGACAAAGTGCCGGAGCTCCGGGAGCTTGCGCTCGACGTCGGCGCCAAGAACAAAGAGGGCGGCAAGGCTGCGGTGAAACCCGGGGAGGGCATCGTTTACGATTATCCGTTTGCGGAGTTCGGAGATGGGTTTTACCGCGGGAAAGCGGTGGATGCGCGATTGGGCGCTTCCGTTCTGCTGCGCCTGATCGAGGAGGTTTCCCCGGCCTTGGATACCTGGTTTGTCTTTACGGCGTCGAGCAAGATCGAGCATCGCGGAGGCGTCGTTGCCGCGCGGCGGATCGATCCCGGAACCGTGTTGACCGTGGAAGCCGCGGCTGCCGGCGATGTGCCGCTTCAAAAACCTGCGCTTTGGTCCGTGCGTGTCGGGGAGGGCGCGACGCTCGGGCTGAAAGAATTCGGATCCGTCTATACGAGGGAACTTCGTGAGCGCCTTGCGCGGATCGCGGCAAAGAACGGCGTCAAAGTGCAGATCCGTTCCGGCATGAGAGGCTCGGGAGATGCCGGGACGCTTCATACGAGAGCTTCGGGGGCGAAGGTTGCCGGAATCGGCGCGCCCGTCCGTTATGTCGGAACGGGGAATCCCATCGTGCACAGGGACGATCTGGAAGCGTTGTGGCAGCTTGCGAAATTGTTTGTGGAAGAGGTGTGATGAATGACGGATATTTTTGAGTTGCAGGCAAGACTTGCCGGAACCGCCTGCGTTTCGGGGATCGAGCAACGCACCGCGGCATTGATTCGGGAACTCGCCGCGCCGCTTGCGGACGAGGTGTGGATCGACACGCCGGGAAATGTGATCGCCCATGTGCGCGGAACGGGCAGGAAGATTCTGATCTGCGCCCACATGGACGTCGTCGGGTTCATCGTGCGCGGCGTTGACGAAAAAGGTTTTGTTTGGCTCTCGCGCATCGGGGGCGTTTCGCTGCAATCCTGCTGGAATCGTCTTCTTCGCTTCGAAAACGGCGCGCTCGGTACACTGCGCTTCGTATCGGGAGAGAACGGCGCCTTTGCCAAAAAAAAGGTTGGGGAGATTACGGAAGACGATTACTACTGCGATCTCGGCGCCGCAAACCGGGAAGAAGCGCTGGCGGCGGTTTCCGTCGGGGAAGGCGCGGTTTGGGTCTCCGACCGCAGGGAAACGGCGGAGGGAGTTTTGATAGGTCCGTACGCGGACGATCAGGTGGGCTGCGCGATCCTGCTGCGGCTTTTGGAAGAATTGAAAGAAAGCGGCAACAGCGGCGGCAACGATGTCTATGTCGTATTCACGGTGCGTGAGGAGATCGGCGTGATCGGCGCGCTCGTGGCGGGCAACCGGCTTCTGCCGGATTTCGGCATCGCGGTCGATGTGACCACCGCTTGGGACGCGCCGATCAACAGACCGAAATACGAAGGGTATACGCGTCTCGGCGCCGGTCCCGTTTTGACCGTTCGCGACGCTCTTTTGATTGCGGACAGGCAGTTCAACGACCGTTTGATCGCGGTGGCGGAGGAAAACGGCATACCGTATCAGCAGGGCTTTTCGAAAGGGGGGACGGACGCGTCGTCTTTCCAAGGCGTCGGCAGAGGTGTGGCCGTCACAAATGTCAGCGTACCGCAACGGTACATTCATACGGCCGAAGAGATGATCGCGCGCAGCGACGCCGAGCACGTTCTGCGGTTGCTTGCCGCCTTTCTTTCCAAACCGGCGGGCGGCGCGGATCGCGAAAAGCCGGACGGATCGGATCGCGAAAAGCCGGACGGCGCGGACGGTGGGAAAGAGGAAGGAGACATACATGTTTGACGTGTACGATCTGCAAAGCAGATTGGTCGAGGCGGCCTGGCCTTCGGGTTTTGAGGCGTCACAGGCAAAGCTGTTGGCCCGGTTGGCCGAACCGTATGCCGACGAGATACGGACGGACGCCTTGGGGAATGTCATCGTCCGCAGAAAAGGGGAGGGGACCAAGATCGCGATACCGGCGCATATGGATGTGTTGGGTCTGATCGTTACGGACATCGACAAAGACGGATACATACGTTTCGATACGATCGGAGGGATATCTTCGTTGACCTTGCTTTCCACGCCTTTTGTCTTTGAAGACGGAAGTTTGGCGGCGGTGCGGGCGGAGGCCGCCCGGATCGCAAAGGCAGACAACATCGAAGACTTTTCCGACAAAAGGGATATGTACGCGGACGTCGGCGCGCTCGGCAAGGAAACGACGGAACGGCGCATCCGGCCGGGCATGGTCGCCAAATACGCCACGCATACGGTGAAACTTGCGGGCGGCAAGATCATTTCGACGCCTTACGCCGACGATCTCATCTGTTGCGTAAGCCTGCTTTTGGCGCTTGAAAATCTGCGGGACGCAAAGCCCGAAAACGATCTGTATTTTATCTTTACGGCGCAGGAGGAAGTGGGAACGCGCGGCGCGCGCGCGGCGGCTTACCACCTTGAGCCGGACGTATGCATCGTCGCGGATGTGTGCGACGCCATCGACAGCTTGTCCGCCGAATATCCGATCGGGAACAAAATCGGCGAGGGTCCCGCAATCAAGCTGCGCGACGGAGGATCGCTGTCGCATCGCGTCATCGTGGATCACCTCGTGCGCGCGGCTGAGGAAAACGGAATCCCGTATCAGTTCGATCCGATGGTCTACGGCGGCACGGACGCGACCGCCATGCAGCACGCGCGGGGCGTCGTCCTCTCAAGCGGCGTCAGCATTCCGACGCGGGACATCCACTCCCCTTACGAAACGGTCTCCGCGGATGACGTCGTCCAGGCGGGCAAACTGATCGCGGCGGCGGCGCAGAGGAAATTGGAAATATGAAAAACAAAACCAAGTGTTGGGTTTTCTGCCGAATCTGTGCCGCAGGGCGCGGAACGGAGAAAACCATTGAGGAGTGAATCGCCATGTTCAAAGATATGACAAAAATGTTGGGTCGCCTTGTGCAGAGCGGACGGATGGAATCGGATGTCCGTTCTCTTGCGGTGTACGAACGGTATCACGCATCGGAAGGCTTTCGCAGGGCGGCCGGGATCTGTTTCGATAAGTTGAAAGCTGCGGGGCTCGACGCGGACATTCTCACCTACGCGGCGCGGGACGATCTGCTGTATGAATCGCAATTCGCACAGGATGAATGGGTCTGTCCCGAGGGTTGGTTTGCGCTCAAGGACGATCCGCTGCACCTGATCGCGGATCGCAAGGCGCTTCCCTGTTCCGTGATTCAGGGGAGCGCGGCGCAACCGGAGGAAGATCGATGCTTTGAATTGACGCTCGCCGGGGCGGATCGCGCGGCCGTCGCGGGCAAGGTCGTTTTGTTGCGGGGCCCGCATCCGAACGATGTGAAAGAGCTGTTTCTCGATTTCGGCGCCGTCGGCGTCGTCTGCGCCGATCGCGGCGAACCGGGACGCGCGGACGTCGTCAAATGGGTTTCGTTCACCGACCCCGATCTGAAAGACATCTTCG
>JAISML010000064.1 GCA_031276775.1 Eubacteriales Family XIII. Incertae Sedis bacterium
TGATTTTCATATTCGTCCACTTCGCATATGTCATAGAAAGCCGCCGGAATCAACTGCCAGTAGGCGGTGCTCGCCGTAACGAAGACGCACATGAAAAAGAGCAGGGCCGGCAGACTGGAAATGCCGACGAAGCGCATGGCGAAGATCAGACATCCGGAGACGCCCAGGCACGCGACGAGCATCGTGCGTTTGTCGAAGCGTTTTGCGAGTTTCATCATGGGCGCGGACAAGGCGATGCCCAAGAGACCGAAGAAGATCATGATCAGCGAGATGCTTGTGCCGGAATAGCCCATCTTGAACGTGAAGACATACATGCGGTCGGCGACGATCACGGTGTTCGCGATGAGAAAGGCGGCGACGGCACAGGTGAGCAACCTGAGAGGGCGCAGTTTCATGACTTGCCAATAATCGGCGGCCAAGGATTTCAGTGAAAATTTTTCAAGCGGCCTGTCTCCCCGTGCCGGCTGTTCGCGGATGGAGGCGCCCGTGAAAAGGATGCTGCCTGTGGAAAAAAAAGCCAGGATTACGGTGAACAAGAGCCACGCGGCAGTCTCCCCGAGGCCTTCGGCGGTGAATTTGTCCAAGACGACCGTTGGCAGCGCGTTGCCGATGAGTACGCCGGCGCCGTACATCACAAACGAAAATGTGCGTATGGCGGTGCGTTCATGATAATCTGCGGCGATCTCCGCGCCCCATGCGAGGTGCGGGATGAAAAAAGCGGCGAAAGCGATCCAAAAACCGATGCCGAAGAGGAGCAGGGCGATCAGCCGGTAGGGTTCGGCGAGCGGCAGTTTGGCGAACATGCAACACAGGAAAAATCCGAGCGGCAAAGCGGAAAAGAGCAGAAAAGGGCGTCTGCGTCCGAGCCTGTGCCGGGAACGATCCGACCAACCCGCAAAAAAAGGAGCCGCCGCCGCATGCGTGACGACGCCGATCGCCGTCACTGCCCCGGCCGCCGCGGGGGGGATGCCGGCTACGGTCGTCATGTAGAACAGCCAAAAGGTGTTGACATAGGAATACATGGCGCTGTCGCCGCCACTGGCGACGGCATATTTCATAAGCATCGTTCTTTTCATAAGATAGAGCATATCATACCACATACGAAAACGAAAGACTTTGCGCAGAAAATCGGAACCGGGGAATCGGCCGGGGAATCGGCCGGGCGGGCCGGGAACTTCGGGGCGCCCCGGGACTGCGATGGGATATTTCAACGATGCATTTCAACGGTAAACGGCAAAAGCGCCGGAAACAGGTTGCACAGGGGGATTTGTTGGGTAAACTGGTTGTACGGCAACTGAAAACGGCGGAATTTTCGCATGACAAAAAGGCGGTGGCAGGAATGGCAAGGGCAATTATGGTACAGGGTACAATGTCCAATGCGGGCAAGAGCATTCTTGTGTCCGCGCTGTGCCGTATCTTCAGGCAGGACGGCCTCAGAACCGCGCCATTCAAGAGTCAGAATATGGCGCTTAACAGTTTTGTTACGCGGGAAGGGCTCGAAATGGGGCGCGCGCAGGTCACGCAGGCGGAGGCCGCCGGCGTTGAACCGGATGTGCGCATGAATCCGATACTGCTGAAACCCGTTCATGACCAAGGGGCGCAGGTTATTCTGCACGGTGAGGTTTTTGACACTGTCACGGCACGCAATTACTACGCAATGAAGGCGAAGCTGAAACCGGAGATTATGAAAGCGTACAATTCCCTTGCGGCGGAATTTGATGTTATCGTTCTTGAGGGTGCAGGTTCCGCCGCGGAGCTCAATCTCGCAAAAGATGATTTCGTCAATATGGGAATGGCAAAAATGGCAAACGCGCCGGCGCTGCTCGTTGGGGATATTGACCGCGGCGGGATATTTGCACAGTTGTACGGTACGGTTAAATTGCTGCCGCAGGACGGACAGGACTTGATAAAGGCGCTGATTGTGAACAAGTTTCGCGGCGATATGGCGTTGTTCGACGATGGCGTAAAAATACTGGAGGAGATCTGCGGCAAGCCTGTCGCGGGGACTGTGCCGTATCTTGGCGTTGACATAGATGACGAGGACAGCCCGGCAGAGCGCATGTCGCGCAAAAGCGCCGCGGCCGGACTTGAGATTGCGGTGATATTCCTGCCGCACATAGCCAACTTCACGGACTTCGCCGCGCTTGAAGCGACGCCGGGGGTGAGCGTGCGCTACGTCAAAGAACCGTATCGGTTGGGCAAACCGGACCTGGTGATTGTTCCCGGTTCAAAGAGTACGATTTTTGACTTGCTTCGTCTGCGCGAATGCGGTCTCGAAGCGGGGATAAAACAGCTTGCAAATCGCGGAACGCCGATCATCGGCATTTGCGGCGGTTATCAAATGCTTGGAGAGAGCATCAACGACAGCGGGGGCGCAGAGGGCGGCGGCGTGATCGCTGGCATGGGCCTGCTTCCGGTTACGACTGAGTTTGCGGCGGAAAAGCGCCGCGCCCGCGTGACTGCCGCCGCCCTTGACGTCGGCGGGGCGCTTGCTCCGCTTGCAGGGGCAGGGGTGGAGGGATATGAGATTCACATGGGGAAGACGACGCTTAAAAGTGGCGCAAAACCCTTTCTGAAGCTCAGCGACAACACTGCGGACGGGTGCCAGGCCGGCAATGTCTACGGCACATACCTGCACGGCTTCTTTGACGGCGCGGAATGCCGCGACAGAATACTCAACGCGCTTGCCAATGCCAAGGGTGTATCGCTGACAAACGCGGCATTCGACTTCGCGGCATATAAGGAAAAAAACTACGATTTGCTCGCGCAGGGCGTCCGCGACGCGCTTGATATGGACTTGATTTACAAAATACTGGAAGGGGGCGTTGGTTTTTGAAATGCGACTCACCGTGACTCACCAACGAACCGATTTCAACTCAAATGTGGATTGCGTCCGGAGCGGCGGGTTTGAATATTTATGAGAGATGGTTGATAATGCGACCGTATCCCGCGCGGATCGCGGCGCCGTGCAAAGATTTGGAAATTGGGCATGGATTTTGCGTAGAAAACGTGGTAATATCTAAAATAGTCAGAATAATCAGAAGAAAACGGAGGAGGTTCCCCATGATCTGTGCCGATACGGTTTTTTACAACGGAAAGATTTATACGATGAACGAACCCGGGGAAACGGTCGAGGCGCTCGTCGTCCGCGACGGAAAGATCCTGTTTGCCGGCACAAGCGAGGAGGCATTGGCCTATCCCGCAGGGCGCAAAGAGGATCTCGGCGGCCGCGTGGGTCTGCCGGGGTTTTCGGATACCCACATTCATGTGCTTTTGGATTGCATGTACAAAAGCTATGTCGATCTCAGCGGAGCAAAGAGTGTCGCCGAGATCGTCAGCCTCATGCGGGAAGGCGACGACGGTTCCGACGGATGGCTGATCGGGGTGGGCATATTCTCCGAAAACCTCGCGGAAAACAGGTTTCCCGAACGGTATGAACT
>JAISML010000227.1 GCA_031276775.1 Eubacteriales Family XIII. Incertae Sedis bacterium
AACGTAACGGTTTGCCCCGTCGCTTCTTCCAAAAGCTGTATCGCGAGCAGATTGATCGAACTGCCCGCAGGGGTCATGATCCCGCCGATCATGCTCGCGACGGGTATTGCGATGAGAAGAGCCCTGCCCGCCCGCCGTTTGTCTTCGCTGTTTTGAAACAACTCCAGGAAATTCATGCCGATGGCCACGAGCAGGGCGCATGTCGGAACGTTTGAAACGATGGAGGATAGGAGCGCGCAGGCCATCATCAGCGTGAGCATGGTCATGCGCACGCTCCTGCCGAAACGCTTCATGAGAAACACGAGGATGCGCGACGGCAGATAGCCCGCGGAAAACGCTTCCGCAATGCCGAAAGAAGCGAGAATGAAAAAGACGACGGGATTCGCATAGCCGACGAGCGCCGCCCCGAAATTCGGCGTAAGATGCAGCAGCGGCATCGCGGCGAGCGCGAGCCAGCAAGTCACGGACAGCGGTATGCTCTCCGCGATGAGCAACACGAGAAACGCGGCGGCAAACCCCATGGTGCGCAGGGTGAGTTCCGGCAATTGCTGCGTGCCCGGGAGCATAAACGCGCACACGAGCACGGCGACGGCAAGCGCCGCCCCGGCGGCCCGCTTTTTGACGCCGCCGACGGACACGGACGCTTGCGCGCCGCCCCCGGACGCAAGGGCGGCGGATTTCACATCCGGTTTGTTTTCGACCGTTCCGTTTGTCATATTATCCTCCCCTCAATCCATCAACCTGTTCAATCTGTTCCATCTATCATCTATTCATCTGTCATCCATCACGTATCACGCGCTTGATCGCGATCGCGCGTTTGCATCCACATGGCCGCCGGTTGCCGCGCAACAACTCCCACTGTATCCGCTTACATCTGCGGAAAGTCAACGGCAAATTTGCCGGATCGCGCGGGACGGATGCGCGCGCCGCGCGATCCGGCGGACGGGCGCGGAAAATCCCCCGGGCAAAACAAACCGAAAATTCCAAACTCTCCCCTGCGGGAATGAATGTTTTTTCACCCATGTTTCAAGACCGCCCGCCAAAGAACGGAGCGACGGCGGGGGTGGGCGCGCAATTGCCGTATCCGGCAAAAACCAAAAACGGTTCTTGACTCTCTGCAAGGGTAAGGCTTTACAATGCGAACTATCAAACTTATCCCTTGAATGACAAGGAGGTGATTCCGTGGCAACAGACACAAACAAGACAGTCTACCCGTACATTCCGAATTCGGCTCCGAAGACGCAAAGAGAGATGATGGATTTTGTCGGCGTGAAGGATCTGTGGGAACTGTACGAGGAAATTCCGAAAGAACTGAGGTATACGGACGATCTCGACATACCGCCGGCGATATTGGACGAATACAGCATGAGCCGTCATATCGACGAAGTGCTCGGCCGCAACGTCTCCTGCAAAGACTCCCTGAGTTTTCTCGGTGCGGGATGCGCCAATCATTACATTCCCGCCGTCGTGGACGAAATCACGACCAGAGGCGAATTTCTCACCTGCTACGGCGCGGAAAGCTGGGCGGATCACGGCAAATATCAGACGTTTGTCGAGTACAACAGCATGCTCGCCGAATTGCTTGACACGGAGGTGACGTCCGTGCCGCAATACGACGGCGGTCAGGCGCTCTCAACGGCGATATGCATGGCAAACCGCATCAACGGCAAGCCCAAAGCCCTGCTTCCCGCATCCATGAACCCGCAAAACCGCCGCGTGGCGCTGAACTATTTGGACAGTGTGCACGAAGGCACGAAAGTGGAACCGCTGTTCTATGCGTACGACAGGAAGACCGGCTGCGCCGACATGGACGATCTGAAAGCGAAACTCGGCAAGGACGTATGCGCCGTCGTCGTCGAAAGCGTCAATTTTTTCGGCGTCATGGAACCGAACGTGGCCGAGATCGGCAAACTCGCGAAGAAGCAAAAAGCCGAATACATCGCCTACGTCGATCCAAGCTCGCTCGGAACGCTTGAAGCGCCGCCCAAATACGGCGCGACGATCGTGTGCGGCGATCTGCACAGTCTCGGTCTGCACCTTTCGTGCGGAAACGGGCAGGCGGGCTTCCTGTCCACGCAAGGCGAAGAACGCTATCTGATCAACTACAAGGATTTCCTGTACGGGTTCTGCGTACCCGAAGTGGAAGGCGAATATGTCTTCGGGAATCTGCTCATCGATCGCACGCATTACGCGCGCAGGGCGAAAGGGACGGAATTCACGGGAACGGGCACAAACCTCTGGATGGTGTCGGCGGCCGTGTACATGGCGCTGATGGGACCGAAAGGCTTTGCGGATCTGGGCAACACCGTTCTCGCCCACACGGCCTACGCGCGCAAGAAGCTCTCCGCCATAAAGAACATCCGGCTGCCGTTCTCCGGGGCGAACTACCAGGAGATCGTCGTCAACTTCGACAAGACCGGAAAAACCGCGGCGCAGGTGAACAAGGCTTTGCTGAAGAAAGGCATCTTCGGCGGTTTCGATCTGTCCTGCGATTTTCCGCAACTCGGTCAATCGGCGCTTTACTGCTTTACGGAAGTCACGGGCAAGCAGGAGATCGATCGTCTTGCGTCCTGTCTGGCCGACATCGTCAAATAAGCCGAAAGGAGGGCTTGAAATGGGCAGAGATCCCAAGACCTTGCTGCGAGATTTTCACGAAGCTCGCTGGAACGAACCGATCATATTCGAGATGAGCACGGAAGGCGAACGGGGCGTACTCGTTCCGGCGCCCGACCCCGCGCTCGTCAAAGAGCTTACGGGCAAGCATGAAATCGCCGTTCCCGCAGCGCTCAAAAGAAAGACCCCGCCGGCCTTGCCCGAAGTGGGGCAGATGCGTGTCAACAGACATTACATGCGGTTGTCGCAGGAGGTACTCGGCGACGACGTATCCATCGACATCGGCCAAGGCACCTGCACAATGAAGTACAGTCCCAAGCTGCAGGAGCATACGGCCAACGCCAACCACAAGATAACGGACGTCCATCCGCTTCAGGATCCCGATACGATGCAGGGGATACTTTTCATCTATCATGAGGTGGAACGGTACCTGAAGTCGATCTCCGGCATGGATCATTTCTGTTTTCAGCCCGGGGGCGGCGCGCACGCCGTGTTCACCAACGCGTCGATCATCCGCAAGTATCTGCGCGATCGGGGTTCGGACAGGGATGAGATCGTGACCACGATATTTTCCCATCCCTGCGACGCGGGCTGTCCCGCGACGGCCGGATTTAAGGTGATCGATCTCATGCAGGATCCCGAACTCGGCTATCCGACGCTGGAAGCTTTCCGGGCGGCGCTGTCGGAACGCACGGCCGCCATCTTCATTACCAATCCGGAAGACACGGGCATCTTCAACCCGCGCATCAAGGAGTACGTGGACGCGGCGCACGCGGTCGGCGCGTTGGCCGTGTACGATCAGGCCAACGTCAACGGCATCATGGGGATCACGCGCGCCAAAGAAGCGGGCTTCGATCTGATTCATTACAACCTGCACAAAACCTTTTCGTCGCCCCACGGCGGGATGGGGCCCGGTTGCGGGGCGCTCGGCGCGAAAGACTTTCTGAAAGATTACCTGCCGGTTCCGAGGATCAGGCATACGGGGAGAAAATACACCGTCGATTGGAACGGCGAACGGACCATCGGTCAGGTGCGTTCTTTCTTCGGCAATACGGCGGTCGTTTTGAGAGCCTACATGTGGATACGCGCGCTCGGCGGGGACGGCGTCCGCGAGGCGGCCATGACCGCCGTGCTGAACAATCAGTACATGGTCAAAAAGATGGAGCGCATCAAAGGCATCACGATGTATTACGCAAAAGGCAAACGCCGCATCGAGCAATGCCGCTACAGCTGG
>JAISML010000237.1 GCA_031276775.1 Eubacteriales Family XIII. Incertae Sedis bacterium
CTCCCGCATATACCCCGCAAATTCCTCGACTGTGTGAAACAGCCGGTTTTCAACATTGAGCGTTTTTTGACCCGACAGGAAATACGCCATCGCGTAAAAGGTTCCGATCGGACTGTTGCGCCCGGGCTTTTCAAGCCGGTACGAAGTTTCGACGGAGGCCGCCGTCTCTTGAAAGATTTTGTCCTCCGGAACGACGATTGCCGCGTACGCGCTCAGCACCTGTTCGGACAGGATCGTCCGGTAGTACCTGTTCTGCGACCTGTCTTTCCGCCACAGGAGATCAAGCATCTCCCGCCCGAGCGCGGAGAGGCTTTCAAAGCTCCGTCCTTTCCAGTGGAAGCCTTTCATGCCCGGATGCAAGGTGTAAAGGAATCGCCAAAAGATGATGTCGTCTCTTCCGTTCGTCCTGTCCGCTTCCTCCCCGGCCGCCAGGCATTGTTCCGCAAGCGCCCGATCGAAGGTTTCAAAATACGCCGACAAAAACCCGCGGAAAAGCTGTTGTTTGCCCGCATCCCAGTTCTTGGCAAGCGTTTCGGCGAGACGGGGAATGCCCGTGATCGATTCGTTCAGAAACCGGTACGGCGGCGCGACGGTCTTACGCTCCGCCGCATCGGACTGTCTCCCCAATTCGGCGATCTTATCTTCCGCCGCATCGAATTTGTCATTCATGGCGCCCACCTCCGGCGACATGCACTTTCCCTTTCGCCAGCCGGATGCGCCCTTGCTTGAGCAAGCGGTCAAACGCGCGGATCATGTGGGCCGTCACCCGTTCCCCTTTGCGCGTGTAACCCAGCGCTTTCGCCGTGGCGTCGATCAGGGCGTCGGAGATCAGTCCGACGCCCCGATCGGCGATCGCGAGCATTGCAAGCTCTGTTTCGTAAAGCGAGAGGAATCGAATCGGCCGGGGAGAACAGCCGGCCGCCGGGATTCTGGCTTTCATCCCGTGAAAATCGGTCAGGGTGACAAACCCATCCCCGTGCTTGACGACAACCCCCCTGAGTTTGTCGCTGTTCATCGTTTTCTCCGTCTCGTCCCGAACCCGCGCCGTGATCTTTTGGTTCCCGAAAGCGCCCACCATGCGTTGACAGAGCAAGTCGAAGTGGATGGGCTGTTCGACGCCGACGATGTGGCGGATCGCGGCGGCGATCTTGGCATATCCGCGAAGCTTCCCAATGCCCGGCGCTTCATGCCACACTGCTTCCGCGTACTCGACAAAGCCGTAAGGGTTGCCCGGCGCCGCGTCCGCACCGGGAGCGGCGTCCGCCGGCGGCGACACATCGGCTTCTTCCGTCATTTCGGCAAAATCCTCCGTCTGCGGCGGTTCACTTGTCTGCCCCGGCGTTTCCGTCTTTGTTGCCGCCCCAAATTCTTCGATGGACTTATTGATAAAAGTCAATAATTTTTCGCGCTCCGTATCCCGGGAAGCCACCCATTCCGTCGACCATACACGGTAGAGCCGCCATCCCATCGCTTCGAGAACGGATCCGCGCAGACGATCGCGATCGCGCGCGTTTTTTGCTGCCGCATAGGAAGGACCATCGCATTCGATGCCTGCGACAAAGCGCAGATCATCGGAGGGATGCACGATGGCGATGTCGAGCCTGAAATCCGAACAACCGATGCGTTGGCGGACTTTGTAGCCGCAACCTGCGAGGAACGCCGCCACCTCATCCGCGAATACGTCCTTTTCCGCCCCGCTCTGCGCGGCGCGCAACGCCGTCGTCCCTTGCATCGCAAATTCGATGTATTGTCGGAGCAAACGGATTCCCTCCGATTCCGTGCGGCTCAGGTCGATGTCCGACGGCAGGACGGAACTGACCAATTTGACGTTGCGCTTGGCTCTCGTGATGGCGACATTCAGGCGGCGCTCACCGCCCTTTTGTCCCAGGGGACCGAAACGCAGAGCCATGGACCGCCCATTGTCGCGCTCCGATTGCGTCTTGGCGTAACTGACGCTGAAAATGATGGAATCGCGCTCATCGCCTTGCACATTCTCGAGATTCTTCACGAAGAATTCCTCCTCTTTGTCTTCGGCAAAAAAACCCTCATGCTCGGGATGCCTCTCCCTGAATTTTTCGATCTCCCGGACAATGGTTTTTTGTTGATTTTCGCTGAAAGCGATGATGCCGAGGGAACGATCCGGCATTGTCTCGATGTGCCGTTTGACCAGATCCGCGCAACGCAGAGCCTCGGCGGTGTTCCTCCCCTTGCCCTCATAAACGCCGTCTTCCACATAAATAAACGCAACCCCGGTATCGCCGTCGCCTCCGGCGGCATTGCCCGGAAACGTCACGAGTTCGCCCCCGTAGATTTCCCGGTTTGAAAAAGCGATCAGACTTTCATCTTTGCTGCGGTAATGCCAACGCAAAGTGCGGTCGGGCAGGATGCCTGTGGCTTCTTCCAGGATGGAGTCATACAGCTCGGTTGCGCCGTCTTCGTCTTCGTCTTCCCCGTCGAAACCGTCGTCGCCGCTGCCTGTGCCGGTTGCGAAGAAGTTCGTCGGCGGCAGTTGCTTGCTGTCCCCGACGATAATGGCCTGTTTGCCCCGGAATACGGAGCCGACGGCGTCCTGCGGGAAAATCTGTGACGCTTCGTCGAAGATGACCATGTCGAATTCATACAGCCCGGCCTCGAGAAAATAAGCCACGGAAAGCGGAGACATCATCATGCACGGTTTCAGTTTGAAAAGCAGATTGGGAATGGATCGGAACAGCTTGCGCAATGGCATGATCCTGCGCTTTTTTTCCATTTCCCGCCGCAAAATGCTGAGTTCGTCGTTCGCGGGCAGCACTCTGTCCGTGTCCGGAATGCCCTTGACGACATTCTGCCTGACGCGTTCCCGCGCGATGAGCATTTGCCGTTCGTCGAGCAGGGCAAATCTCTTGATCTTCTCTTCATGGCTGTGGCGACGGAATTGCCCGACCGACCGTTTCGCACCGACGACCGATTGCACCCACAACGTAAGGAAACCGTATCTGAAAATACCGGTTACAGCCTCAGGCGTATTGTCATACCGTTCGATCCGTTCCGTAAAATCGCCAAGTCCCATGTCGTCGCACGCACGCCTTGCTTCCGCGCAGGCAAGCCAATTGTCAAGCAACAGGATGTTCTCCGAACAGGCAGTCACCCGGTCGGCCACGTCGGCGAGTTTTGCGTTGTCGAAATCGCAGCCGGCGTCGAACAGTTGCTTAAATGCCTCATAACCGGATTCGCTCTCCCGCATCCGATCCCGCAGATCGGTCCGCGCCGCAGAGAGCCGCCCGCGGCAGCCGGCATCTCCGCAGAGCAGACGGATGAAAGTCTCCGTCATCAGATCTGACGCATCGCTTTCAAACAAGCGCGACACGGCTGTCAGATCGGAGACGATCGCATCCCAGTCGGTCTCAACACCTTTTGACCTTGCGCCGAAAGTTTTTCCGTAACCGTCCTCGGCTTGCGCAAACATGTTGCGCATCCCACAGACTTTTCGTACTTCGGCGGCTCTTTCAAACAGGCTTCCGTTTGGAATCGGCCGCAACGCATGCGCCGCCATCCGGGCAATCAGATCGCGAAGCGCGGCGCTTTGTTCGCGGAGACAGGCAAACGCGGGCAACAGAGACGCGCGAATGCCTCGGTTCGAGCAGTCCGAAACGATCATGCCGACGGTTTCACGCACCGACGCCAACGCAATCCCGTCCAAGGCGGACAGAACGTCGGAAAGCGCGGCGAACCCGGCGGCATGCCCCGGTCTGTCGCACAGCATGTCGATGACGCTTTGGGGCACGATCCCCCGGGGAAACGCAGCGCAGACTTTTGAAACGGACGCGAAGCAGTCCTCGGCCGCCGCCCAGTCCGTGTTCACCCCCGCATACAGATCGCCGAGAGCCTCCATCGCCAATGGACGCTGATCTTCGATCAGACGCAACGCTTCGTCGATCCCGCCGATTTGCCGGAGCAACGATACGATCGCGGCGTCATCCAATTTCGCTCCGATCTTCTTGGACAGGCCCCGGAGCGTTTTCCGGTCGGCGCGATAGGCCGGCTTGAAAATTTTAAGGAACGATGCGTACTGCGTTTTAAAACGGAACAACATCGCCCCGGCGTCTATCTGAAAGACGGAATCCTCCCATTCCTCCGTCAGCGCCCGCCTCTTGTCCGCAAAAGCGGATACGCGCGCGCGCGCATCCGCCAACGCGCGCCTTGCCTTCTGCAGACCGCCGGGTTCAAACCATTCGCGTTTGACGGCCGGAAGATGAAATATCGCGTTCAGGAGTTCGGAGAGCGCCTCGACGTCCGTCACGGCGTCCGCGGATGAAAAGGGGAGGATCGCGACGCCTTTTTCATATGCGGCGGCAACGCGCTCCAACTGCTCCGTCGCCTTTGCCGCGGCGGCCTGAAGCACGTCGGTTTTGCCCAACAGCTCGGCGTCTTCAAGCTGCAGCCGATCGCCGATCTCTCTTATGCGCGCCGACACACGGTGCAGATCGTCGAACCAAGCCGGCAAATCTTCGTCAAACACACTTTCCCCGAAATGCAACCGCACGTCGGCGAGGGTGTTCAGATAGTCTTTGTGCGCAATGCCTGCGGTATTTGCCGTTTCAAGCAGCGCCTCTCTTTTTGCCTTGATCGACCATTCATACGGGAACAACGGCGCGTTTTCGATTGCTTCGGACAGGGCGATGACGCGCGCCGCCCCCGCCCACGCAGACGTTTCCCGCAGACCAAACGACGCGATCGTCCCGCCCAACGCTTCATCCAAGCTGCGCAGCGAAGCCGGCAAACCGGCGGTATTCCGCGCAAAATCAGCCCTGAAGCGCGGCGACACCGCCTTTACGAGCGTACCGTTCCATGGATGTTCGGAACGCTTCGCGCCAAGTCCGCGCAGGGATTTCGCATAGTTGTCCACCCGATAGAGCATCGTATGATACGCGGAAGATGTAATC
>JAISML010000256.1 GCA_031276775.1 Eubacteriales Family XIII. Incertae Sedis bacterium
TTTTTCGCGTTGGCGCTGCCCGTCATCAGACAATACGACATCGATGTGACGGCGTTTCTGATCACTTCCGCCAAAGGCCGGGAGACGGTGGAGGCTTATGCCGACGACAATGTCCGTTACCGTTCCCATTCCCATGACATGCACCGGGGCGGAGCCGGCGGCAAAGGCGTGTTCCTTTCCCTGAGCTACGAGGACGCGATGTCGGATCTGATGAAATCCGTCGGGGAACTGGGAGGATGCACGGAAGTGTTCTGCTATCCGTTCGGCCACCACAACGAGAGAACGGAAAAGATATTGGAGGACGCCGGTTTCCGCCTGGCGCTCACCGTCGAATACAAGCGGGTGTATCCCGGCGCGGACAAATATGCCCTGCCCCGGGTCAGGATCAGCGAAGGGGAAAGTTTGCAGTCGTGTATTTCCCGGGTGCGGTGAGGGTTTTCGGCGGAACCGACGTCGTTATTGGGAAAAAATACCATTAAATTTTTTTCTTGACGAGTTGTGCGCCCTGTGATATAGTAATAGACTGCCGTATTAAGGTGTTTTGGTTTCTGAATAAGGAGTGATGAATATGCCCCAACCCGTGCAACTCGGTAAGAAGACACGTATCAGCTACTCAAAAATACATGAAGTGGCGCAAATGCCAAACCTGATCCAAATCCAGACCGACTCGTACAAATGGTTTGTGAACGAAGGCTTAAAAGAAGTTTTTTCGGATATTTCGCCCATCAAGGATTATGCGGGCAATTTGATCTTGGAGTTCCTCGATCACACTTTGAACACACCGGACGATCCGCCCAAATACAGTCAGGTGGAATGCAAGGAGCGGGACGCGACGTACGCGGCTCCCCTGAAAGTGGTTGTGCGGCTGATCAACAAGGAAACGGGAGAGCTCAAGCAACAGGAAGTGTTCATGGGGGATTTCCCCCTCATGACGGACAAAGGTACATTTATATACAACGGCGCCGAACGGGTCGTTGTCACCCAACTCGTCCGTTCGCCGGGTCCGTATTTCGGGGTCGAGTTCGACAAGAACGGCAACCAACTCTTTACCGCACAGATCATCCCGAACCGCGGCGCATGGTTGGAGTACGAAACGGACTCCAACGAAGTCATCAACGTGCGGGTGGATCGGACGAGGAAATTGCCCGTGACGACGCTTTTGCGCGCGCTCGGGCTCAGCAGCGATCAGGAGATCGTGGACACGTTCGGTTCCGACGATCGGTTGGCGAAGACGCTGGAGAAAGATCCCGCCAAGAACGCGGACGACGGCGTCAAAGAGATATACAACCAGCTCAGACCGGGGGAACCGCCCACGGTGGATAACGCGCGCTCCTTGCTCGAATCCCTGTTTTTTGAGGATCGAAGATACGATTTGGCCAAAGTGGGCCGTTACAAATACAACAAGAAACTGGGTCTTTCCAACAGATTGCCCGGCTTGACCGCAGCCGAAGACGTGATAAACCCGGCGACGGGAGAGATCCTCGCCGAACGGGACGCGCTCATTGATCGGGACACGGCCGTTGCGATCGAAAACGCGGGGGTTCTGTTCGTGCATGTAAAAAGCGCGAACAATTCTGAGCCGGACGTGGTTTGCAAGGTGATCGGCAACAATTTTGTCAATGCGGCGGAATATGTGGATTTCGACGTCAAGGCTTTGGGGCTGTCCGAAAAGGTGCATTACCCGACGTTGATGGAGATATTGAACTCGGACGCCGCGAAAGGCGATTTGCAGGGAGCGTTTCTCGCGAGAAAAGGCGAGCTTTCGCCGAAGCATGTCACGCCCGGCGACATCATCGCGTCGATAAGCTACATCCTGAACCTGCCGCACGGCATCGGCAGCACGGACGACATCGACCATCTGGGCAACAGGCGGGTCAGAACCGTGGGCGAATTGTTGCAAAATCAGTTTCGCATCGGTTTGGCGCGGATGGAACGCGTCGTCAGGGAGCGCATGACCATCCAGGACGTGGAAGTCACCACGCCGCAGGCCCTCATGAATATCAGACCGGTCACGGCAGCCATCAAGGAATTTTTCGGCAGCTCACAGTTGTCGCAATTTATGGATCAGAACAATCCGCTTGCGGAACTCACGCATAAACGCAGACTCTCCGCGCTGGGTCCCGGCGGACTTTCCCGGGAACGCGCCGGCTTTGAAGTACGGGATGTGCATCATTCCCATTATGGGCGGATGTGCCCGATAGAGACGCCCGAAGGTCCCAATATCGGCTTGATCGGTTCGCTCACCACGTACGGTCGGATCAACGAGTACGGCTTCATCGAGACGCCCTACAGAAAGGTCGACAAAGCCACGGGCGTTGTGACGGAACAGATAGATTATCTCACGGCCGACGATGAGGAGATGCTGATCATCGCCCAGGCAAACGAACCTTTGGACAGCAAGGGGAAATTCGCGAACAAGAGGGTCACGTCGCGGGGTGCGGGCGGTGACATAGACCTTGTCGCGCGGGAAGACGTCGATTACATGGATGTTTCCCCCAAGCAAGTCGTGTCGGTGGCGACGGCCATGATACCGTTTCTCGAGAACGACGACGCCAACCGGGCGCTCATGGGTTCCAACATGCAACGTCAGGCGGTGCCCCTGCTCATCACGGACGCGCCAATCGTCGGAACCGGCATGGAGTTTACCGCCGCGCGGGACAGCGGTGTGGTGGTGCTCGCGAAAAATGCCGGCGTCGTGGAATACGTCGATGCGGAGACGATTCGGATTCGCAGGGAAAATGCCGCGGGCGGGAAAGTTGACGCGAACAAGCTGAAAACCGAATTGGAGAAGTTGCTTGCGCAAACCGGGAAATGGGAAACGGAAAAGGGCGCGAAAGAGCAGGAGAAGGAAGCGCTTGAGAAACAACTGAACGACAGAATCGGCTTGAAGGACGACGCGGAACAGCTTCTTGCGGAAGCGGAAAGCCTCACGGCAAAATTCGCCGAAGCGAAGAAAGAAAAAGTGGACGCGCTTGCGCTTGCGCCGCGTCTGGCGAAGCTTCTTGAAAACGCGGGCTTGGATACGGTTTACAAACTGGCCGCAGCGTCCGACGAGGATCTGAGAGACGTCGAAGGCGTCGGTGAGAAGAGCGTCAAAGAGATACGGAAAAGTTTGGAGGCGGCCGGGTTTGCCGCTGACGCGGCCGAGGCGGAAAAACAAGCCGGGAAAACCGGAAAAGCCCTGAAAAAAGAATTGGAAACGCTCCGGCAATCCGGCGCGGACGCCGCGGACGACACAAAGCGGATCGCCGCCCTTTCCAAAAGGATTGCGGCGCTTGACGAAAATATTCAAAACGCGGCTTTCGAGATCGCGGAGAAGAGAAACGCCTTGTCGAAAGCGGGCGGCGACGGAGAGGTTGACGTCTACCGGTTGCTCAAATTCAAGCGGTCCAACCAAAGCACCTGCGTCAACCAGCGACCGATCGTCGTGAAAGGCGAGCGCGTTGAAAAGGACGAGGTGATCGCCGACGGACCCGCCACGGATCAGGGGGAAGTGGCGCTCGGAAAGAATCTGCTCATCGGGTTCATGACTTGGGAGGGATACAACTACGAGGACGCCATCATCCTAAACGAACGGCTCATCATGGACGATGTCCTGACTTCTCTTCACATTGAAGAATATGAGGCGGAAGCGCGGGACACCAAACTGGGACCGGAGGAGATCACGCGCGACATTCCCAACGTGGGCGACGACGCGCGGAAGGATTTGGATGAAGAGGGGATCGTGCGCATCGGCGCGGAAGTGAACTCGTATGACATCCTCGTCGGGAAAGTCACGCCCAAAGGCGAAACGGAACTGACGGCGGAGGAACGTCTCCTGCGCGCCATCTTTGGGGAAAAAGCCCGGGAAGTGCGGGACACGTCCCTGAAAGTTCCCCACGGGGAAACCGGCATCGTCGTGGATATCAAGACGTTCAGCCGGGACGCAGGGGATGAATTGCCACCGGGCGTCAACAAACTCGTGCGGGTGTACGTGGTCACGAAACGGAAGATCAGCGTCGGGGACAAGATGGCGGGAAGACACGGCAACAAGGGGGTCATCTCAAGGATTTTGCCCGAGGAGGATATGCCGTTCATGGAGGATGGCACGCCGCTTCAGGTGATGCTCAATCCGCTGGGCGTTCCCTCCCGCATGAACGTCGGGCAGGTACTCGAAGTGCATTTGGGATTGGTCGCGCAACATAAGGGGTGGTATGTCAGTACGCCGGTGTTTGACGGCGCGAACGAGAAGGATATCGTCGAACTTTTGAAGGAATGCGGCTACCCGCGGAGCGGAAAGTTGCACCTCAGGGACGGCCGAACCGGGGAAAAATTCGACAACCCGGTCACGGTGGGCTACATGTACATGCTGAAACTCCATCATTTGGTGGACGATAAGATCCATGCC
>JAISML010000009.1 GCA_031276775.1 Eubacteriales Family XIII. Incertae Sedis bacterium
GCTGTGGTTCGCTTATGGCATCCTTTCGCTCGTCATGGTCATCATCGGACTCGTCAATGCGGGCCAGGGGACTTTGAAACAGTTGCCCCTCATCGGGAAGTACCGGATCCTCAAATGAGCAGGGACTGAACCTGTGTGCGGTTTTGCGGGTTTTTTCAACGGATGCCGGAAAGTCGGGGATCGGAACGTCCTGAAAGCGATGACGGACGCCATTCGCCATCGGGGACCGGACGACGAAGCCTACTACGCCGACGATGTCTGCTCCGTCGGCTTCAGGCGTCTTTCCATCATCGATCTCAGCGGCGGCGCCCAGCCGATGTTCAACGAGAACAGGAATTTGGCGCTCGTGTTCAACGGCGAGATATACAACTATCGAACCGTCCGGGAAGAACTGATTGCGGCGGGGCATGTATTCTCCACCCAATCGGATTCCGAAGTTTTGCTTCACGGCTACGAGGAATACGGATCGGGACTTTTGGACAGATTGCGCGGGATGTTCGCGTTCGTAATCTACGACAGGGAGCGCCGCGCGCTGTTTGGCGCGCGCGATTTTTTCGGCGTCAAGCCGCTGTATTACGCGTTCGTGGGCGATACGTTCCTGTTCGGATCGGAGATCAAAAGTTTTTTGCGGTTTCCGGGTTTCGTCAAAGAACTGAACGGGCGCGCCCTCGAACATTACCTGTCGTTTCAATATTCCCCGGGTCCGGAAACATTCTTCAAAGGTGTGCGCAAACTGGCGCCGGGACATTTTTTTACGTACAGCGCCGGGCGCGGCTTCGAAGAACGGCGTTATTGGTCGCCCGCTTTCGACGCGGAAGAGGACAGGAGCCTCACATATTGGACGGACGCCATCGAACGCGTCTTCGACGATTCCGTGGAGGCGCACAAGATCAGCGACGTGGAGGTGGGTTCTTTTCTTTCGAGCGGGGTGGACTCCAGTTATGTCGCCTGCAGCGCGCATGTGGACAAGACATTCACGGTCGGCTTCGACAACGGTCCCAAATACAACGAAACGGATTACGCGCGGGAGCTGTCCGAACTGATACCCGTAAAGAACTTCAGCAAAGTGATCTCCGCAGAGGAATTTTGGGACGTCTTTCCGAAAGTGCAGTATCACATGGACGAACCGCTTGCCGATCCGTCGGCGGTGGCGCTCTACTTCGTCTGCAATACGGCGGCAAAACACCTCAAAGTCGTGCTCTCGGGAGAAGGCGCGGATGAGATTTTCGGCGGTTACGGCATCTACCGCGAACCTTTGGAATGGGCGTGGTACGACAGGATTCCGTTCGGCGTGCGCAAAGCCGTCGGGATCGCGGCCTCGAAACTTCCCGCGAAGAGGGGTGTGAACTTCCTCGTGCGGCGAGGTCTCAGACTTGAGGATCGCTTCATCGGCAATGCCTACATGTTCCGGGAGGATGAGCGGAAAGCCTTGTTGAAACAGCCCACCGACGCCGCTTCGCCGGCCCGGATGGTGAAGCCGTATTACGACATGGTGCGGGACAAGGACGCCGTCACAAAGATGCAATTTCTGGATCTCAACATGTGGATGGTGGGAGACATTCTGCTGAAAGCGGACAAGATGAGCATGGCAAATTCCTTGGAACTGCGCGTCCCTTTCCTCGACAAAGAGATCATGGCGCTGGCGGGAAGGATTCCCACGCGTTTCCGCGTAAACGGGGAAAACACCAAGTACGCCCTGCGCGCGGCGGCCGCAAGACGCATGCCGCCCAAGTGGTCCACCAAACGAAAGTTGGGCTTCCCCGTGCCCACCAGGGTCTGGCTGAAGGAGGACGCGTATTGCGACAGGGTCAAAGACGCGTTTCTTTCAGTTGCGGCGGAGCATTTTTTTCATACCGACAAACTTCTCAAATTGCTCGATGATCACAAAAACGGAAGAGCGGACAACAGCCGCAAGGTATGGACCGTGTACACTTTCCTGATATGGTACGGTGTGTATTTCGGCGCAGAACCGTTGACCGGAAAACTCTGAATATTCAGAATAGATTGTTGACAACATCCTCCCTCCCGTTGTAAAATATGCGCATGCAGGGTGATTCCGGTTGGATTCCGAATCAGGTTGCATGTTTCAGTTTGCCGTTGGCGATCGGTTGCGCCGGAAGAAAGGATGGATGGTGATGTTTGATATTCTGCGAGATTATGAGAGCAACGTCTTTAACGCAAAGGTCATGAAAGAGAGATTGCCGCAAAAGGTGTACACCTCCGTCATTTCCGACATACGCACGCGCACTTCCCTGGATCCGGCCTATGCGGACATCATCGCAAACGCCATGCGCGAATGGGCGTCGGAGAAAGGCGCCACGCATTTCACCCACTGGTTCCAACCGATGACCGGCGTAACAGCCGAAAAGCATGAATCGTTCGTCAATTTTCAGGGCGAACGTGAACTCACCCTCGAATTCTCCGGGAAAGAACTGGTGCGGGGGGAACCCGACGCTTCGAGTTTCCCGACGGGAGGCGTACGGGCCACCTTTGAGGCCAGGGGATATACGGCTTGGGATCCGACTTCGCCCGCTTTCATCAAGGGTCATGTGCTGTACATCCCGACGGCCTTTTGCTCGTACAGCGGCGAAGCCCTCGACAAAAAGACGCCGCTCCTGCGTTCCATGCAGGCGCTCAGCAAGCAGGGCAAACGCGTCCTGAAACTGTTCGGCGCGCCCGAGGGGATCGATGTGCTGACGAACGTCGGCGCCGAACAGGAATACTTCCTCATCGACGAAGCCGTATACAACGGGCGCCCCGATCTCATCTACAGCGGGCGCACCCTGTTCGGTTCCCCTCCCCCGAAAGGACAGGACTTGGACGATCACTATTTCGGGATCATCAAACCGAGGGTTGCGGAATTCATGCAGGATCTGGATGAAACCCTCTGGTCCCTCGGCATCGCCAGCAAGACGCGCCACAACGAAGTCGCGCCCGCCCAGCACGAGATCGCGGCCGTCTACGAGAGCGCAAACACGGCCGCCGATCACAATCAGCTCATCATGGAAACGCTCAAATCCGTCGCGCCGAAGCACGGGTTGGTCTGTCTGACCAACGAAAAGCCTTTCGCGGGCGTCAACGGCAGCGGCAAGCACTGCAATTGGTCCATCAGCACCTCGGACGGGGAAAATCTGCTGAATCCCGGCAAAACCCCCGGCGCCAACGCGCGGTTCCTGCTGTTCCTGTGCGCCGTCATCAAGGCCATCGATCTGCATCAGGACTTGATGCGCCTGTCCGTGGCCACGGCGGCGAACGATCACAGATTGGGCGTCGCGGAAGCCCCGCCCGCCATCATCTCCATCTTCCTGGGCGATGAGTTGACGGAAATATTGGAGTCCATCAAAAGCGGCAATGATCCGGAGTCGAAACAGCGCATTCGCATGAACATCGGCGTGGATGTCCTGCCGCAGTTTCCGAAAGACACCACCGACAGAAACAGAACATCCCCTTTCGCCTTTACGGGCAACAAATTCGAGTTTCGCATGGTGGGTTCGTCCCTGTCCATCTCCGGCCCCTGTTTCATCCTCAACACCATCGTCGCGGACGTACTCGGGGAATTCGCGGATCGGCTTGAACAATCGGCCGATTTCAACGCGGATCTGGCGGCGCTCGTCAAAGAGACCATCGTGGCGCACGAGCGCATCATCTTCAACGGGAACAATTACGCGGACGCATGGGCGGAGGAAGCGAAGCGGCGCGGTCTGCTCAATCTCCTGTCCACCACCGACGCGCTCCCCCTTTTCACCACGCCGGAAAACATCGCCCTGTTTGAAAAGCACGGCGTCCTCACCAAGAAAGAGATCGAATCCCGCGCGGAATTGCTGCTGGAAGCGTACAAGAAGATTCTGCACATCGAAGCGCTGTCCATGCTTGAGCTGGCGCACAAAGGATTTGTGCCGGCCGTGATCGATTACAGCATCAACGTCGCGAAATCCATCGAAAAGAAGAAGAGGCTCTCCGACAAATTCAGCGTCGTTCTGGAGGAAAATCTCTTGGAGAAGCTGTCGTTCCTCGGAGAGGAACTGAGCAGGGACATCGACGCCTTGGAAACCGTCCTGGTAAACGCCGACGAAGATTCCGAGACCCTGACCTTGGCGAAATACTACAACGAAAAAGTCATCCCCGCGATGGAAAAACTGCGTGAAACCGTGGATACCCTGGAAGGATTGGTGGACGAAAATTATTGGCCGGTGCCGAGCTACGGGGAGATCCTGTACAGCGTAAAATGACGTTACGGTTCAAGGGTTGACGGACGGCGCTGCGGCCGCCAACCCTTGGAATGGCAGCTCTATGCCAAAACCGTACCGGACGGTCGCGCGTTCGTCCGGCCGATATACTCATCCAAGGTTCTGTACGCGGGTTTGACGCCGGCTTTCTTTCTTTCGATCGCGATAAGGAAAGCCTCCGCCGTGTCCATGCAGGTATGCACCGGCAGATTGCGTTCGATGGCGTACCGCCGAATGGCAAAGGAATCGCTGTCCGACCTGTTTGCGATCTTGGGCACGTTGATCACGATGTCTATTTTCCCCGACGCGATCCCCCGCTTTACGCCCGACACGTCGACGGATCCGCACGCCAACCCGTGTCCGGCGAGAAATTGTGCGGTACCCGCCGACGCGTACAATGCAAACCCGCGCTCCGCGTAGCGCCGAAGAATATCCGCCGTCCGCGCCGACTTTTCCGGATCGCGCAGACTCACATAGACGCCGCCGCTTTCGGGAATCGAAACGCCGGTGGCGAGAAACCCCTTGTAGACGGCCTTTTCGTAATCCTCGTCGATGCCGAGAATTTCCCCCGTGGATTTCATCTCAGGTCCCAAGGCGATGTCTACGTCCGTGAGTTTCGCGCCGGAAAATACGGGTATTTTCACAGCCGTGAACTTCATCTTCGGATAGAGCCCGACGCCGTACGGCATATCGGTCAGCCTCCGCCCCAACATGGCGGCCACCGCCAATTTCACCATGGGCACGCCCGTCACCTTGCTGATAATGGGTACGGTTCATGAGGACCTGGGGTTGACTTCTATCACATGGTCGTCCCGCCCGTCATAAGCGTATTGAATGTTCACCAAACCCACAACGCCGAGCGCTTTTACGATCCGCTCCGTATAGTCCGTGAGTATCCGTTCGACGTCGGTTCCGATGCTGTGCGGCGGATAGACCGAAATGCTGTCTCCCGAATGGACGCCCGTGCGTTCCACATGCTCCATGATACCGGGGATCAGGATGTCCGTACCATCCGCGATGGCATCCACTTCTATCTCTTTGCCTTCGATATAACGATCGATGAGAACCGGATGATCGACGCCGAGGGACACGGCCTCGTCCAAATACTCCATGAGCTCCGCGTCGGAATAGACCACCTGCATCGCGCGGCCGCCGATGACATAGGACGGACGCACCACCAGCGGATAGCCCAAGGCCTGGACGGCGCCGAAGGCGGCGTCTCTGTCCGTCACGGAACGGCCGGCGGGAGTCGGAATACCGAGCGATGTCAAAAGCTCATTGAATTTCTGACGATCTTCGGCAAGATCGATGCTCGCAAACGAGGTTCCCAGTATGCGTATGCCGCGCCGCGAAAGCGCCTCCGCGAGATTCAGGGACGTCTGCCCGCCAAATTGCAGGATGACGCCTTCCGGACGCTCTTTCTTGATGACGTTCATCACATCGTCGATGTGCAGAGCTTCAAAATACAGCTTGTCAGAAGTATCGAAATCCGTGCTCACCGTTTCCGGATTGTTGTTGATGATGATGGCCTCGTAACCCAAGTCCTTGATGGCCCAAACGCCCTGCACACAACAGTAATCGAATTCGATTCCCTGCCCGATCCGGATGGGGCCGGAACCGACGACGAGAATCTTCCGTTCCTCCGATATGCGGCTCTCATCCTCCGTGTCAAAACAGGAATAGTAGTAAGGCGTGACTGCTTCAAATTCTCCGCCGCAGGTATCCACCACCTTGTAAACGGGAAAGATGTCGTTGTAAACCCTGATGTCCGTCAGCACCTCGCGCGGGACATTGGACAAGGCGAGTATCTCGTTGTCCGTGAAACCCAATTCTTCCGCTTCATACAGGATGTCCGCGTTTATCGCGTTTTCCGCGAGTGTCTTTTCCATCTTCACAATGCGATCCACTTTGGACAGAAACCATCGATCCACCTTGGTCTGTTCGTAGATCGCCTCGCGCGTAAACGGCGGCGAGGTTCCGTTCCGCGCGCGTCCCCGGCGCATGGCCTCCGCGATGGCAAAGATGCGCTCATCATCGCGAAAATCGATCTTGGCCAACAACTCTTCGTCCGTCATGCTCATAATATGCGGCGCCCGCATGCCGTCAAGCCGGATCTCCAACGAAGTGATCGCCTTGAGCAGAGCGCTTTCAAAGGTTCTGGAGATCGACATCACCTCTCCGGTCGCTTTCATCTGCGTACCGAGTTTTCGGGAGGCGGTTTTAAACTTGTCGAACGGCCATTTGGGGAATTTGACCACGCAGTAATCCAAGGTGGGTTCACAGCAGGCGCTCGTTTCGCCGGTCACATAGTTTTTCAGCTCGTCCAAACTGTAGCCGAGCGCGATCTTCGCGGCCAACTTTGCAATGGGATAGCCTGCAGCCTTGGAAGCAAGCGCGGAGGATCTGCTTACGCGGGGATTCACCTCTATGACGATGTACGCCCCCGTATCCGGATCGAGGGCAAACTGCACATTGCAACCTCCCTCGATCTCAAGGCTCCTGATGATGCGCAGTGCGGCGTCGCGCAACATCTGATACTCCGCGTCCCGCAATGTCTGAATGGGTGCAATGACGATGCTGTCTCCCGTATGTACGCCGACCGGATCGAAATTTTCCATGCCGCAGACGGTGATGCAGTTGTCCTTTCCGTCGCGCATGACCTCATATTCGATCTCTTTCCAACCTGCGACGGATTCTTCCAGAAGTATCTGACCGATCGCGCTGTTCTCCATGCCGCGTTCCGCAAGCAACCGCAGTTCACCGTCGTTCGTCGCGATGCCGCCGCCGGTGCCTCCGAGGGTATAAGCGGGTCTTATGATGACGGGATACCCGGCTTCGCGGACAAAAGCCGTACACTCATCCAAACTCGTCGCGATGACGCTGCGGGGAATCGGTTCGCCGATTTCCATCATCAGTTGCCGAAATTCGTTCCGATCCTCGGCGCGCCTGATGCTGTCCATGTTCACGCCCAGGAGTCTGACCCCGTACTTGCGCAATACGCCCGCCTGTTCCAATTCCATGGCGAGATTCAATCCCGTCTGTCCGCCGAAACCCGCAAGCATGCCGTCAGGCCGCTCGCGCTCTATGACCGCCGCAAGCGCTTCCGCAGTCAGCGGTTCCAAATAGACTTTGTCGGCAATGCCCGGATCCGTCATGATCGTCGCCGGATTGCTGTTGACGAGCACGCATTCGATGCCTTCCTCCCGGATGGCCTTGCAGGACTGGGTTCCCGCGTAATCGAACTCCGCAGCCTGCCCGATGATGATGGGACCCGACCCGATGATAAGGACTTTTTTCAACGCTTCATTCTTAGGCATCGTTCCGCCCTCCTTCCATCAGGCTCAAAAATCGGTCAAACAGGTATTCCGAGTCATTGGGACCCGGAGAACCTTCCGGATGATATTGCACGGAGAATATGGGGAGTTCCCTGTGCCGCATGCCTTCCACCGTACCGTCATTGAGATTGACATGTGTGACGATCATCCCCTGCCGCTCGACGCCGGCAGCCTCCACTGCGTAGCTGTGATTTTGGGAAGTGATGACGGATCGATCCGTTTCCAGATCGCGGACGCCGTGGTTCGCGCCCCGGTGTCCGAATTTCAATTTGTATGTACTGCCTCCGACGGCAAGCGCCAAAACCTGATGCCCCATGCAGATGCCGAAGATCGGCAATTTCCCGAGGAAAGCCCGCGTGGTCTCGATCCCGCGCGTCGCTTCCTGCGGATCGCCCGGTCCGTTGGACAGAAACAGGCCGTCCGGCCGCACCGCCATGATCCGCTCCGGCTCCGAATCATAGGGAAACAGAAATACATCGCAATCACGATTCGTCATGGATGTGATGATGTTGCGTTTGATTCCAAAATCCAAGATCGCCACCCGCTTGCCGCCGCCCGGGAAGTGTTGGACGTCTTTCGTCCCGGCCTCCCGCATATAATCGCAGCGCAGGTTTGTTTCCGAGAGCAGACGCGCCGCTGTCTCCCGAGGGATTCCCTCTGTGCTGATGACGCATTTGACCGTGCCCTCTTTGCGAATCCTCTTCGCGATGGCGCGCGTATCGACGTAATAGACGCCCGGGACGCCCTGCCCCGCGAGCCAGTCGTTGATCGTCATCACGCTGCACCTGTTCGACGGCCTGAAGCTGATATCCCGCGTCACAAGACCGAACGCGTGTATGAATTCGGATTGCCAGTCGATGTCGCTGACGCCGTAATTGCCGATCAGCGGATAGGTCATATTGATGATCTGACCTTTGTACGAAGGATCGGTCAATATGCCTTGGTATCCCGTCATGGACGTATTGAACACCAATTCGCCCACATTTGTCCTTGACGCGCCGAAACCCATACCCCGGTAAAGCGCGCCGCCTTCGAGATAGATCATTCCTTCCATAGATATATGCCTTTCCTGTGCATTCCAAGAAAATCGACCGTCGATCCAAAATGATGCGTTTATAATTATACATAAAACATTATTCTTATGCAAGCGCAAAATAAAAACCGTCGCACGGACGGAGTTCAAGTGGGTTATCACTCAGGGGTTGGCGGGCTGCGCTGCGGCCGCGCGGCTTCTCCGGTGCAAACCGGGCATCTCCTGCGGTTTTGCCCACGGATGTTGGATGTATTCGATCTATTCAAAGATCTTTTTCGCGCCTTTCGCGCCGCAAAAAAGAAAGGGTGGACTTATTTGCGGAAAGATCAGAGTTTGGCGATCTCCTCTGCGGAAAGATCGGTGACGGAGGCAATGAGCCCGATTGAAATGTTTTGCCGCTTCATCCTGCCCGCGATCTCCCGGCGGCTTTCCATTTGACCTTTCGCCAGCCCTTCCGTCATGCCCATTGCCATCCCTCGTTCCATCCCTCGTTCTATCCCTTGTTCTATCCCCTGCTCCCTGCCTTCCTCGCGCGCGCCGCCGATGCGGGCCTGCCAATCGAGTCTCGCTTTCCTCCGCGCCTCATGCATCAGCCGTAATCTCTTGGCAAGCGTATATTCCCTGTGCGCCGCCGCGGCCGCGGCGATGCCCGGATCCGTCTTCGCAACCATCTCCATCTCCTCCCTCGACCCCGCCCCAAAGAACCTGAGCCAAGCTCCCAACGCGGGATTGTCCCACGCTTCGGGCTCTTTGCGCAGTTCGACGATGTGCACTTCTTTCCTGTCGGACAGCTCGCACCCGTGTCTCCTGTCGTACATGGTGAACACGTGATGGCACGCCCCGTCGTCAATCTCCCTGTAATCCGCGATCAGGATGCCGATCGTTTTCTTCAGCTCCGCGTAGGACGCCCCGCCTTTCAACCGAATGTCCTGATCCACATACAGACGATCCGAATAGTAGATGATCCGTTCGCGCATTCCGCGTATCCCGGAGGTCTGCATTTCCACATTCAGGATCATCCCGGACCGCGTGGTCACCCTGATGTCCACAATGCCGAGCCCGGCTTTCCTGTGCCTTCGCAGAAGATGCGGATCCCCGATCCGCAGACCTGCGTATTCTTCCCGCGGAACGTCCAAGATGGCGCCAAGCAGTCCGATCAGCTGCGTCTCGCTTGCCCCGTCCCTGCCGAAGATGTACTTGAACAGACCATCCTCGACGGCCGGGATGAACGTGTCAGTCAACACAGTCCCCTTTCACGGCGCGGGAGGGGCGCGCGACGGCGAAACGCCCCTGCGCCATCGCTTCCTTAAGAGAGATTATACCGGATTCTTTGGCAAAAATGGCGATGCCCGCGCAGTTTCTTTTTGGTTCCCCGATTTTCATGGCGGCCTCCGATCCGCAGACGCAACAAGCAACAAGCAACAAACAACGAGCAACGAGCAACGAGCAACAAACAACGAGCAACGAGCAACAAGCAACGAGCGACGAGCGACGAGCGACAAGCAACAAGCAACTGTAATTATACGCTTTATTTAACATATATTACCATTAATGTGTTTCAATGTCAATCTAACGCATGAAAATTTTTCTTGACAAATAAGTCTAACACTATTATATTAATGAATGGTACTCTTGTATTATGCGCGGTTGACACAGACGATCGTTCAGGAAGCGCCGGCTCATCCTTTCTCCGCGTCAGCGTCGAATGACTCAACGCTTCCGGACGAAACAACTTGCTGTATGGACGGCTTTGTCCTGCGGAAAGACGCTCTCTTGCGTTTTCAAAATGAAGAAAGGGGATGTATGGCGCCGGAAGCCTTGCACAGGAATTCAAATGGACTATGAAGCGATAGCGAGAGAGTTGGCGGAAAAATTGGTGTTGCGCCGCCACCGCACATCGGAGGATTT
>JAISML010000053.1 GCA_031276775.1 Eubacteriales Family XIII. Incertae Sedis bacterium
CTTCTCGTCCATGAGATGTTTGCGCTCTCCACCGTTCCGGGCGTTACATCGTAGTTCTCGAACACCCGGAATGCGGAAACGGCTGTGGCGGCAGTGTAATTGACGGTTTCCGCAACATCGATCCGTACCCGGTAACTGCCGGGCTCAAACGTTTTCACTTTCGCCGTAAATGCGTCGGCGGGCATCCAGTCGTCGCCGCTTTGCTGTGCGCTGTAATAGATCGTCTGTTCTCCGTCGCTGTTGGTTTCGACCTTGGGATCGGGCCACTCCGCCAAAGAAAGATACACATCCGCAACGCTGACGGAAACGGCGCCGACCGCCTGTGTGACGGCATAGGGCAACGCGTCTGATTCCGCGGCGTAGCGAAGACCTCCCGCTATCCCGTCAAACGAACCTTTCACATAGATCGTTCCGCCGGCGTCCGGTTCGACAAAACTCTCCCATGGCACGTACGTGCCGGTTTGGGTCGCGCTGTACGTATAGGAAATATCCTCCGCCGGGATTTCCCCGGGATCGCAGTCAATTGCCGGCTCGGGCTTCTCTCCGTAGGGAACGCTCGCCTTGCCGTCACGGTAATCCAAGGTGAGCGTTCCCTCTGCGGCCGAGATTGCCGTGAGATAGATGCGGAGAACCTTGCTGCCGATCTCATACGTCCTGCCGTTGTCCGTCGACACCGGAAACGGCAACGCAAGGTATTCGGGGTCTCCGAACTTTGCGGGCATGTCGCCGGTTTCGTCGTACCTGTAACCGTCATATGTGTACAAATTTCCGGTCGGCTCAAATGTCCCCGAGACACCGTTGCTTATCCCGTGGTAATCCAGATAGAACTCCAACGTTGATCGTTCCCCCGTATCCGTGTATGCGTCGCTTGCGTCCGATCGCAGATAGATACGGACCTCGACGCGCGAACGAAACTGATTCGTGGTATTTGCCCCCAACTTCCTGCCGTCGGTTCTGGTCAGGTTGATCGTCCCGTATCCTTTTTCGAACGTCGTGTCCGCCGCGAAAATCCCCAACGGCATTGAGGCAAGAATCATCCCCGCAGCCAGTATGAACGCCATCGCTTTGCAAAACCTTTTTTTCCTGTTCGTCTCTTTCAGATTTACCATCTTTCTGATTCGCATGGCGCGCAATATCGATCCTTCGCCATGCATCTCCTTTCCTGCCGTTTCACAACTTTCTCTGCCTGTCCGCCGTTTTGGGCACGACCCAAAACAACCGCCGCCCACAATATATTGAATGCCGCGCACCCGGGAAATTCCGGGCAGCGACTTCCGCCCGCCGAAAAACCCGGCAATGCCATGCGGAATGGATGAAGCGATCACCTCATCCATTACCCCATTCATATATTTCGTAAACGGATATCGTTTTTTGGGGTGGAAATAAAAATCGCGCATTGAAAAAAGACTGCTTCAGGTTTGTCCGGTGGGACATTGAACGATTTTGCATCCGACAAGAACGGAGTCCGGCGCAGGGAAAGCATTCCCCGGCGTTTCCCGGATCGGCGCTTCCTGAATTTTGTATTCAAATTTTAAGATAGGATTGGGCGCAATCGAACGCCGCAACCGTCGCCGTGACCGTTGCGGGTTCCGCCCGGAAAGAAAGTATGTGGGCTATTTCCTGAGTTCGATGAGCTTGGTCTTCAGTTCTCCCTCGATGCGTGCCAATTCCACCTCGGCTTCCGCGCGTTTTTGACGCCCTTCGTCCTGAATGCGCACGACTTCGTCGAGGGTTTCGATGAGATTGCGGTTGGTTTCCCTGAGGGTTTCAATATCCACGATGCCGCGTTCGCTTTCCTTGGCCGTTTCCACTGTGGCGATCTTGAGCGTCTCGGCGTTTTTCCTGAGCAAGTCGTTCGTCATATCGCTCACCGCCCGCTGCGCCAAAGCCGCCTGTTTGGCATGTTCCACGCCCAAAGCGAGCACCATTTGACTCTTCCAAAGCGGAATGGTGTTGACAAGGGTCGATTGTATTTTTTCGCCCATGAGCGTATCGTTGTTTTGAATCAGTCGGATCTGCGGCGCCATCTGGATGGAGATCGAACGCGTAAGTTCCAAATCGTACAGTTTCTTTTCAAATCTGATGCAGAGGTTCGCAAGATCGTTGGCCGCCTGCGCGTCCTCCGGCAAACCGGTCTGACCCGCCCGCGCTTTCAAGGCGGGCAACTCCGTCTCCTCAACTTCCTTGAGTTTTTTCTTGCCGGCAAGGATGTACATCGTCAGTTCCTTGAAATATATGACGTTTTGATCGTACAGCTTGTCGAGCGTGGCGATGTCTTTCATCATCGTGACCTGGTGTTGTTCAAGCGCGGAAACGATCCTGCCGATGTTCTGTTCCACCGTCGCGTACTTCGCTTTCATCTCCGTGATCTTGTTCGAACCTTTTTTGAAGAGTCCCAGAAATCCCTTGCCTTTGTCGTCCGAAACGTCGAAGCTCTTCAATTCGGTGACCAGTCCGCTCAACATGCCGCCGATCTCGCTCATGTCCTTTGAACGGACGCCCGTCAGCGCCGATTCCGAAAAAGCGCTCATCTTGGATTGCGCTCCCGAACCGTACCGCATGATCAGCGAGGAATCGTGAAGGTTGATCTGCGCGGCAAAATCGTCGACCTGCTTCTGCTCGGCGGGCGTAAGTTTCGTCCGCGCTTCCAAATCCGCGGGAACCGCGACAACGGGCGCGGCGGGAGGGGCGGCAACCCCAAAATCCGCATCCGATCCTTCTGCCGGATCCAACGTCAATTTGAACTCGCTTTGCGCTTCGTTGTATTCATCGGTCATTTCAGCCCTCCGTTCATTTTTTGTTTGTTCGCGCTTATCGCCCGAACCGCGGGAAACAGGGCGGCGGACAGTCCGCGCCCGGCTATTCTTCTTTCGCTTCGGAGGTCCGGAATTTTTCTCCGGTCAAGCCCTCCTGTTCCAACATCTGCTTCAGGACGTCCATGTCCGTCGAAACATCCAAGGTGTCGTGGCGGGACAGACTTTCCAGAAAATTGTCAAACGCCCGGTTCACCGTGTCGAACATTTTGGAAATTTCCTCTTTCGTTTCGACGACGTTTTGCGGTTTAAACTCCATCATTTCGTATTCTTTGTATTTTTCGACGAGTTTCAGCGTGATCGGCAGATGATAGTTCATGAGTTTCCGCGTTTCGGGCAATTTGTCGGGATACCGTTCCACATAGTCGAAGATGCGTTTCATCGTCTTTTCCAGGACGGAAAGTTTTAGACTGATCTCCTCTCCGGGCAGGGCAAAGTTTGCGGCCCTGATCTTGTCTATCATCGCGTAGCCTTCTATTTTGAACGTTTCGAGCGGCGCGGTATCCGGATTGTCGAGTCTGCGCCTGCGCTCCGCTTCATCTTCCTCGCGCTGTCTGCGCAGACGTTCGCATTCGAGATATTGCTCATAGGCGACGTTCCCTTTGATCAGCGCCGTCTCTTTGGCGTCCGTATACAGATCGAAATGCAGGGATTTCCGGGCTTTCCGCATATCTTTCCTGATTTGGCCCGGCGCAATCCCGGTTTCGGCCGCCACATCGTCGATGCGCAGGACGGTTTTGACGCCGAACAGGACGTTGTAATTGCTCACGCGCGCGATCAGACGCTTCCGCTCCAATCCTTTCACCAACAGTATCACCATCAGCAAAGAGCCGACCAGACAAAAAATGCCGAGTGTGCCGAAGAGCCCGCGCACATAGTTCGCGTAGAAAGGAAGCGCGCCCGCAGCAAAAAAAAGAATCAGGAAAATGATCAGCCCCACCCCAAAGAGCACTGTGCCGACGAGTCCAATCACGAAAAGCACGGTCGCCGACGTGCGCGAATTTTGTTTCAATGCCGTCATCGTTGTGTTTACCTCTCCTTTTTCATCCCGGATTTCGCCCGATGATCGAAAAAACAACGCTTCCGTAACTTTTTTTGATTCCTGAAAAAACACAGTCGTCGATGTGCGTAAAGTTTGTCTCAGTCCCATCATCTTTGTGTCGCTTTTCCTTTTTCTTCATCCGGCTCCGGATAACGATATAAAAAAGAAGCCTGCCGCCGCGATTGTTCCCCCTGCGTCTTTTCTTTTGCTTTTTTATTATACGGCAACAAGGGTGCGGAAGCAAGGGGGTACAACAAATCCGGCGCATAATTATGGCAATTGTACGGAGATTGTTATATAATTTATTTTATCGACGCCTTCCCTCCTCTCAGAGCGGATGGGGAAAACGCAGATTGCCGCCCGGGGTTGGCGGTTCCGGCGCCGTGACTGTCCGGAAACCCTTGGACCGTAACAAGCGCGGGAATGTTCAAAGACCGGATTGCTGTCCGGCTGTTGAAGTCAAAACCCGGCAACAAGACGCGGAGCATTGCACAATGTCGAAGATAAAAGGTTTCATCGAACATTATATATTTCTGAAAAGCCTGTCGCTGGAAGCCCGAACCATGAACATGGTATGCCTCGTCAGCGTCATTGCGGCGATCCTCGCGA
>JAISML010000057.1 GCA_031276775.1 Eubacteriales Family XIII. Incertae Sedis bacterium
CATAACGGCGCCCGAAGTGGCCAATGCCGCGCCGACAACGACAGCCAGCAACGTTCGCGGCACGCGTTTGGCGACCGCGCCCCGCGCAAATCCCTCGACGGAACCGCCGAGGGCGGCGGCGACGTCAGACAAACCCACATTGCGCGACCCTATCAGAATTGACGCAAAGACGCACAGGACGAGCAACAGAAAAAAAGCAAGAAACCAACCTGCGATGCGGCGCGGATTCCGGCGCAGGCCAAAATCCGCGCCGTCCGCAACGGAGAACCGGGGCGCCGCTTTCCCGAAGGCGTTGCCCGCCCTGTCCCTCTGTGCAAAACTTCGTTTTCTCATTTTATGTTCGCGGCGGCTTGCTCCAACAGGACGAGATAATCTTCCAACACCCAGGATATGGAAAGCGGCGTCGGATTCGCGGCAGTGCCAAGCGGACCGGAACCCGACAAAGCAACGATGGAACCGCTCTGCACGGCAGGCATCTGTGAAAGAACGGGATCCCCCCGGAGGGCGGTCACCAACTCATCGCCGCCGTATGTGACGATGATCTGGACGTCGTTAAAGGCATCCGCCAACTCCGCGCTCTGCTTCAGGGAAAACTTGTCCGTGGCGGCGGAAGCGGAGGCGACGCTCGGCGCATGTTTCATCCCCAAATCCTCAAAAAACATGACGCGGGTGTCGTGCGTGGTGTAAAAACTGATTTCGCTCAAATCCGAGGTATCCACATGCGTGACGAACATCACATATTTCCCGGCTACGCTCGGATGCTTGGCGGCGGTATCCTTTATCTCTTTTTCAAGGCTTTCGATTAGAGCATCGCCTTCCTCCGCCATACCCATGCCCCTGCTGTTGTAGCGGATCATGTCGCGCCATGAGGTGCCCCACGCAACTTCCGGATAAGGAACGACAGGCGCAATTTGGCTCAGCGTATCATAATCCTCCTGCGTCAAACCCGAGTAGGCCGCGAGAATGACATCCGGGTCCGTGTCCGCAACGGCCTCGAAATCGATGCCGTCCGTCTCGTCAAAAAGCGTCGGCGTTTCCGCGCCAAGTTCATTCAGTTTCTCTTTCACCCAAGGCAGCAGTCCGTCGTCGTCGTCGTCGCCAAAATTGGCTCCGGACATACCGACGGGCACGACGCCCAGCGCGAGCGGAACCTCGTGGTTGGCCCAGTTCACCGTTGCGACGCGTTCGGGCTTCCGTTCAATGACGGTGGAGCCAAAAGCATGCTCAATGGTGATGGGTTCAAAATCCGGAGCCGGAGACGTGTCTTTCGCATCGCCCGCGTCCGCTTCCGGTTTGCTGCAACCGTACATGGCCGCAAGGGCAAGAACGAGCATTGTCATACAGAACGCAATCCGAAGACTGACGGGTTTCCTGGTCGGGGCGGATTTTGGGAGTTGTCTCATTTTCATGTTTTGCCTCTTTCCTTTCCTTTAAGTTAGCGTACACAAACCCATGCGGCAAAAAAATTGCCCTTCCGGCAACGCAAACTCTTTCTCAAATGCAGTTAGCTTATGCAACCTCGAATAGTATAACAGAGGCGAAAATGCAAGTCAAGGCATTTTTTCAACCGTTCCTGTTTGCGTTTGGCGGCAAAGCATGTACAATAGTATATAATGAACGGGCAATCAAGCCGCCCGTTCGCGCATTGCGTCAAATCGAAAAGGAGAACCCACGCCATGAGCAAATTGTTCACACCCGCAACCATCAGGAATTTGGAACTGAAGAACCGCATCGTCATGCCGCCCATGTGCATGTACAGCGCGCCGGACGGCGTCCCCGCGGACTGGCATTTCACACACTACGCGACGAGAGCCGTCGGAGGGACGGGACTCATCATCGTCGAAGCCACGGGAGTGGCCCCGGAGGGGCGCATCAGCGACGCGGATCTCGGCCTTTGGACCGACGGACAGAGCGAGGCGCTGGTAGCCTTGGTCGCGCAAATTCACGCAAACGGCGCGCGCGCGGGCATACAGCTCAACCACGCCGGGAGAAAAAGCGAAGTGACGGGCGCGACGATCGAAGCGCCGGAAGCCCGCGCCTACGATGAAAAATCCCGCGTTCCCGTCGCGATGACGATCGCCGACATACAAAATACGGTCAAAGAATTTCAACGCGCAGCCGAACGGGCGCACCGCGCGGGTTTCGATGTGATAGAGATTCACGCCGCCCACGGCTATCTGTTGAACCAATTCCTCTCGCCGCTGACCAACGGCAGAACCGACGCGTACGGCGGTTCGCCGCAGAACCGCGCCCGCTTTCTCGGAGAGACGCTTGAGGCGATCGGCAGTGTCTGGCCCGCCGAGAAACCGATCTTCGTTCGCGTGACCGCCGAGGAATACGCGGAAGGCGGAAACCTGCCCGACGATCTGGCGGAACAATTGAACGGCGTGAAAGAAAGCGGCAATGGGATCGACGCCGTGGACGTCAGCACGGGCGGACTCATGCCCATCGCGCCCAAGGTCTTCCCCGGCTATCAGTTGCCCCACGCCCGGATCATCCGGGAAAAGACGGGTTTGCCCGTCATAGGCGGCGGACTGATCACGACGCCGGAGGAAGCGGAAGCCGCCCTTGCGGAAGGCAACGCGGACTTTGTATTTTTGGGAAGGGAACTGCTGCGCAACCCCTACTGGCCGCTTGCGGCGGCGGCGGCGTTGGGCGATGAGATCGCTTGGCCGAAGCAATACGAACGCGCGCGGCCACGCAAAAAATAAGCGCTATTGTCTTTCCAATTCCGCAAGCCAAAGACCGACTTCGGCATCGCTCGGCATGCGCCAATCCCCTCTGGGCGACAGGCTGACCGAGCCGATCTTCGGTCCGTCCGGCAAAGCGCTGCGTTTGAACTGATATGCGAAGAAACGCCGGTAAAAGACTTTGAGCCATTTTTTGATCGTTTCCCCATCGTAAGATCCCGCGCCGTCGGTCTGCGGCGTACCGCAACCTGTTGCCGTGCCGTCGCCGTGCGCCGCGTTCCGCTTTGCTTCCGTTGCGCCGAGACTCCGATTGCGACTCGAATCCGGGTCGCAAAACGCGATCTTCGCCAACTTCAGGATGACGCCGGGGCTGCGTCCCCACCGCACCATATGATAGAGAAAGAAGTCGTGCAGTTCGTAAGGGCCGATGAGATCTTCGGTCTTTTGGCTGATGCTTCCCGCCTCGGGCGGAAGGAGTTCCGGGCTTACGGGCGTGTCCAGTATTTCGTTCAACACGGCGGACAAGGTCGGTTCCGTGTCCGCGACGTACCGGATAATGTGCCGCACGAGTGTCTTCGGCACACCGGCGTTGACGCCGTACATGCTCATGTGATCTCCGTTGTAAGTGGACCAGCCGAGGGCCAACTCCGACAGATCCCCCGTGCCCACCACGAGACCCCGGCGTTGATTGGCCATATCCATGAGAACCAAGGTTCGGACGCGGGCTTGGGCATTCTCAAACACCACGTCGTGTTCCGAAACAGATCGGCCGATGCTCTCCAAATGTACGGTCACGGATGCTCTGATGTCGATCTCGGCAAACGACACGCCCAGGAGTTCGCACAGTCTGCGCGCGTTGTCCCTGGTCGCGTCGGTGGTGCCGAAGCCGGGCATGGTGACGGCCACGACAAGATCGGACGGCTTGCCCATCCTTCTCATTGCGCGCACCGACACGAGCAACGCAAGTGTGCTGTCCAAGCCGCCGGATATCCCGAGGATCGCCGCTTCCGAACCTGTGTGCAAAAGCCGCTTTGCCAGCCCGGACGATTGCATATTCAGTATTTCCTCGCAACGTTCCGTCCGCTCCGTTCGATTCGCGGGAACGAACGGGTGCGGATCCACGCGGCGGCACAGACCGGACACATCGGCATTTTTCATCTTGCGGATCGAAACGACCTTTCCGGTCGATCTGCGATCGTCCGCGTCCGAAAGCGGCTTTTGCGAAAAGAACACCGTTTCGTATCCCAAATACGACGGATCCCGGACGTGATCCGTCAAGTCCTGCACGTGATAGGAGTTCCTGTACCGTCGATCCCGGGCAAGACCGGCCAAATCGATGTCCGACAGGATCATCGTGCCCCCGGATGATCCGGCGCCGGTCGCCCGAACGCCCTCCCGGGCGTCCCCGCCGCCGAACGGCAGGGCTTCCGCCAACATCACACCGTTTTCGCCGATGATGCAATGTCCCGCGAAGACCAGATCCGTGCTGCTCTCGCCGAATCCCGCGTTCGCGTAGACATATCCGCAGATGAGCCGCCCGGATTGACTGTTCACAAGCAGCCTTCGGTAAGACGCTTTCCCGATGGTTTCATTGCCGGCCGACGGATTGACGATGATCTTCGCGCCCGCCTGCGCATGACGGACGGACGGCGGTTCGGCGACCCAGAGATCCTCGCAGATCTCCGCCGCAAAGACAAATTCCGGTTCCTCCTCGCATTCAAAGAGCAACTCCGTTCCGAAAGGCACACTTTCAAACGCATACTGTTCGGGCTCGGCGGTGCGACCGTGCAAACCGGAAAGCTCTGCGACGCCGGCGCCGGATTCGCCGGAGGGTGCGCAAGACCTCGGAGCGGTCTGCCCGAAGTCTCCCGATTGGCTGCTGCGCGCAAAAAAGGTCACATACGCGTCCCTCAAATACTCTGCGGAAGCAAAATGCCGCAATTCATAAAATTCCCCGTAATTGGGAATGTATGTCTTGGGAACAAGACCGCGCAGCACGCCGTCGCTGTAAACCGCAGCCACATTGTAGAGTTTCCCGCCATGGCGGAAAGGCAATCCGACGACGACGATCTCATCGCGTCCCTCACTCCGCGCAACCAAGCGATGCAAGGCTGTTTTCGCGCCTTCCAACAGGGCGTCCTGCAAAAAGAGTTCGCCGCACGTGTAGCCGGTG
>JAISML010000065.1 GCA_031276775.1 Eubacteriales Family XIII. Incertae Sedis bacterium
ACGCGAGCTGGGTTCAGAACGTCGTGAGACAGTTCGGTCCCTATCCGCTGTGGGCGTCGGAAATTTGAGTGGAGCTGTCCTCAGTACGAGAGGACCGGGATGGACATACCTCCGGTGCATCGGTTGTCCTGCCAAGGGCATGGCCGAGTAGCTGCGTATGGACGGGATAAGCGCTGAAAGCATCTAAGTGCGAAGCCCCCCACAAGAACAGATTTCCCCCATTGATTTGGTAAGACCCGTGAGAGACGATCACGTTGATAGGCCTGAGGTGTACGCACAGCAATGTGTTCAGCTGACAGGCACTAATCGGTCGAGCGCTTGACCGACTTTACCGGTTCGGATCGGTAAATCGCAAATCTCAATTGGTTTCATCCACCTGTTTCATTGTTCGGTTTTGAGGGTGTGTCTTGCACACGCTCTCTCCGTACCGGTGACCAAAGCGGCGGGGCCACACCTGTTCCCATCCCGAACACAGCAGTTAAGCCCGCCCGCGCCGATGATACTCGGCGGGCAACCGCCCGGAAAAGCAGGTCGTCGCCGGTTCCCTTGATCCCTCTGCCGCTTACACGGCAGGGGTTTCGTTTTTTTGATTTGTTTGGAAAGTGCGGATTGGATCGGATGAATTTATTGGAATTGCTGAATGCGGATGGACTGAACGAACTCACCGTAATCAACAAAAACGCAAATCTCGAGCGCGTTGTCTCTACGGTGGAATCTTCGGAAACGCCGGACATCGTGGATTATCTTGCGCCCAACGCCATCCTCATCACAACGGCGATGGCATACAGGGACAATCAGGAGGAACTCTGCACCCTGATCGATTCGTTGGATCGGCTTCCGTGCGCGGCCGTTGCGATCAAACTCGGCAGATTCATCGGCGAACTCGACGAGAAGGTGCTGGCGCTGGCTGACGCGCGCGGCTTTCCCCTGTTGCAAATCCCCATGTATCTGACCTTGGGGGAAGTCTATCACCGCATTCTCGCCTTTCTCTGGGACAATGAGAATGAGAATCTCGTCTACACCTTGAATGTGCAACGGCAATTTTACAATTTGGTGCATCAGGGCGCCTCCGTGGACAAATTGACCAACACACTTGGGCTGATCCTGAAATCCCCCATCTTTGTCATGGGGCTGTTCGGTGAAGTGTGCGCGTCCTGCAACGCGACGCGGCGGCAGGAGAACATGGCGCGCAATCTGTTTTTGGGTCAATGCCGCAATGGAAGTGCGATCAACAGAGTCACGCGGGTCACGGGCGAAGAGACGGACGCCTATTTGTTTGTGTATCCCATCAGTGTCGCCAATTACAACACCAATTACCTCGTCATGCTGACGGTCGAGGAGAAACTCAGCAACATTTCCGAATTTGCCTTGGAACAGATCCTGCTCATTTTCGCAATTCATTTCCATAAAGTTCTCTACAATATTTATTACGAGATTCAAATCAGGGAAAACTGTTTGAGGAAACTGTTGCAGGACGAAACGGACGGGGAACGCTTCGGCGGTCAGGTGTTGGCGGAGAGCCGGAAATTCGGCGTCCGGGAGAGCGGGACGTATCAGGTTTTGGTCGCCGAGCTGCGCGGTTTGAATGAACGGATCTTCAATAAGATTCGGTTGATGCGGCAGGAAGAACAATATGTCCTCATTTACGACCTGCTGAAGAAGCAACTCGAAAACGCCGGCGGCGATCTGATCGTTTTCCCGGATACGGATGACTGGAGCTATGTCATCTTTGTGCAGGACGCCGTTTCGGGCGTCGATGCGATCCTCCGCAGGATTCACGGGGAATTGTCGTCCTTGGCGAACGTATGCATTGAGTTTGCGTACGGCGGCGTTGTCCGCAGCGTCGAAGGGGTCAAAGATTCTTACCGGCAGGCAAAAGAAGGATTTCACAGGGAGTTGTCCGCGGACGAGTTCCCTTTCATTCGGCAATTCCGTCCTTCAAATATTTTGGAATATTTGAAATATTTGTCCAAAGAGCATCCGGACATCGGGTTGCTTTGCCGTCAGACACTGAAAGAATTGGCTGATTGCGGGGATGCGACGGCAACGGAACTTCGGAAAACCTTGGCGGTTTACCTGCACTTTCAAGGCAATGTCGCGGACACGGCAAACGCGCTCTTTTTGCATCGAAACACGGTTCGGAACAGAATCAGACGTTGCGAAGAGATCATGGACGGCGACCTGGGCGATCCCCCTTTCAGGCTTCAGGTGCAATTGAGCTTATTGTTCATCGAAGCCTGACACGGAAAACATGTGTTGGCATCCCGGGACGGCAACGATGCGGACGGGCGCGCCGGCAGACGCAAACAGGGCGCGGGGCTGGATCGTCAGAAAAATGTGCCAAATCAAACATTACAGGCGTTCCTGCCGCAGAATGTCTGCTTTTCAAATATTCTATGCAATCCGCACCTTTCAATTGTCCGAATTGTGCATCCCGTACGTTTAAAGTCGGAACGCTTGATGATATACTCACCACCATTAAGGAACCGCTGATGCATGCTTGCCCGGATCAGAGCTTCCTTTCAGTGAATCCTTCAAGCATTGTGTGTCGGTGATCGCACACACAGCGGACAGACGGATCCCACACGGATGGCGCGGAGGCGCCGGGTTCCGGCAACCGAAGACTGCGTGTTTACGGCAGGAGGCAAAAATCGGATGGGGAAACAAAAGGAAATCCTTTTGGAAATGAGGAACATCACAAAACGTTTTGCGAATGTGACTGCGAACGATGATGTGTCTCTGACGGTTTACAAAGGCGAAATTCATGCGCTGCTCGGGGAGAACGGAGCGGGCAAATCCACGCTGATGAACATTCTGTACGGTTTGATGAAGCGTGATGCGGGCAGGGTGCTTTTCAAGGGCAGGGAGATCTCCCTGCATTCCCCCGCGCAGGCCATTGAAGCGGGGATCGGGATGATTCACCAGCATTTCCAATTGGTGGACAAATTCACGGTGCTTGAAAACATCATCTTGGGTCTGCGCGAGGGACGCCATATCGAACTCCCGTTGGAACGCGCCGAAAAGAAGATCGCCGCGCTTTGCGAAAGCTACGGTCTGGACATCAAGATACGGGCGTTGGTGGAGAACCTGCCCGTCGGAGAGCAGCAAAAGGTCGAAATTGTCAAAGCCCTTTACCGCGACTCCGAGATACTGATCATGGATGAGCCCACGGCCGTTTTGACGCCGCAGGAAGTGCGCAAATTGTTTGTAACCCTGAACCGGTTGCGGGAAGAAGGCAAATCCATTATTTTCATCAGCCATAAATTGCCCGAAGTGCTTGAGATCAGCGACCGGATTTCCATCATGCGCGACGGCAGGATGGTCGACACGATCGACAACACGCCGGATTTGAACAGCCGGCAGCTTGCCACGCACATGGTGGGGCGGGAGATCAAGTTGCAGGTGGAGAAAAAGCCCTGTTGCCCGGGGGAGGTGGTCCTCAGCCTGGATCACACTTTTGCGGACGCGGCGGGTGAGTCATGCGGCATCAAAGACATTTCGTTCGAATTGCGCCGCGGGGAAATCCTCGGCATTGCGGGTGTGGACGGCAACGGTCAGGAAGATCTCTCGGAAATGATCATGGGGCTGCGCAAACTGACCAAGGGAAAGATTTGCATTCTCGGCGAAGACGTGAGCAACAGCAGCACGAAGAAAATTCGCGGCATGTCGATCGGATACATCCCCGCAGATCGCCTCCACGCGGCCTTGGTGCTCGATTTCACGCTCAAGCTCAATCTGGCGCTCAACCATCCCGACAAACCGCCTTACGGGAATCGTTTTCTGATGAATTTCAAAAATATCTCCCGGATCGCAAAGGAAAAACTGAAGCAGTTCAACGTGGCCGCGCCCGACTGCGCGGAATTGGCGCGCAATCTCAGCGGCGGCAACCAGCAGAAAGTGGTGTTGGCCAGAGAGGTGGGGGAGAAAACCGATCTGATCATTGCCGTCTATCCCACGCGCGGCTTGGACATCGACGCGACGCGTTTCGTCTTTGACACCTTGCTGAAAGAACGGGACGGAGGCGCCGCGATTCTCTATATCTCGACGGAATTGGAGGAAATACTGACATTGAGCGACAGGATAGGCGTTCTGTATGAGGGGGTTTTGATGGATGTTTTCCCGGCTGAAAACGCCGAAGTGGAAAAGATCGGATTGCTTATGGCGGGGGAACGGGTATGAGAGGCATGGGAAACGGTATCGGCAGGAAGCGGATTTTGGATGTTGCGATAAATTTCAGTCCTGTGATCAGCGCTTTCATCGGAATCCTGATCGGCGCCTGTTTTGTCGCTCTCTGGGGCGTTTCCCCCATCATGTTTTTTGCCGAGTTGGTAAAAGGCGCGCTGGGCGATCGGTTGGCTGTCGGAAGCACGTTGAACAATGCCGCGCCGCTCTTGATCGCAGGTTCGGGAACCGCCATCGCGTTTCGCGCGGGCGCCAACAACATCGGTCAGGAAGGGCAGCTTTTCCTCGGAGGCCTGGGCGCCGCCACGGTATCTCTTTTGATTCCGAACCTGCCGGGCGTGATCGGCATCCCTGCTATTTTTCTCGTTTCGTTCATTTTCGGGATGGCTTTCGCATCGATCGCGGTTCTGTTCAGATTGCTGAAAGGGGTGAATGAGTTGCTCGTCACCCTGCTTCTGAATTATGTGGGCACGCTTTTGGTCGCGGCGATGGTGAACGGACCTTTCCGTTCTGCGACGAACGTCAGCTATCCGCAGACGGATGCGTTCGGGGAACAATTTTTGCTGACGAATTGGCCGCAGTTCGGCTATATGCATTCGGGCATCTTTATCGCAGTCGCCGTCGTGCTGGTTTCCGGATATTTTCTTTGGTTTACGCCCATGGGTCTGCGCATCAGAAATGTCGGTCTGTCGCCCGAAGCGTCCAGGACGACGGGCAGCAATCCGACCGCCATTTTTGTCGTCGCAATGCTGATCAGCGGCGGTTTGAGCGGACTCGCCGGCGGTGTGGAGGTTATCGGCCGCAGCGAGTTGCTGCGGCAGGGTTTTGGGGCCAGCCTGGGTTTTGATTCCTTGGCCGTCGCCTTGTTGGGCGATATCAATCCGTTTGCCGTTTTGCCGGCGGGCCTGTTTTTCGGCGCGCTCCGCACGGGTATGCAGACCATGCAACGTTCGATCGGCATCCCGAGCGCCCTGCTGGATTTGGTCAAAGGCGTCATCATGATCTCCATCATGGTGGGGGGCGCGATCAAGCTCTATGTCCGGCTGTCCGGCGTGAAAAAACAAAAAAGGCAAGTCGAAGATGACAATGTTGAAACTTCAAAAGAACAATAAAGGGAGAAACAATCATGGGCATGGCAGTCGTTCTTGAATTCTTAAATTCGATGATTCGGGTTTCCGTACCTGTGATCCTCGTAGCCGTAGGCGTTTGCTTTTCCGAAAAATCAGGCGTGTTCGCAATGGGTTCGGAAGGTTACATGCTGATATCGGCCTTCGTCAGCGTGGTGGTCATGATTCAGACGAGCAACCATTTTGTCAGCATTGCGATGGGGATTTGCGCGGGCATGGCCGTCGCCGCCGTCTTTTCCTATTTCACGGTGGTGCTGGGAGCGGATCAGGTCATCTGCGGTCTGGGATCGAATTTTGTCATGCTCGGTCTGACCAGCTCATTGCAACGCCTGTTTTGGGGCACGACGGGCATCCCGCGCATTGCGGCGATCAATCCCATCGCGATTCCGCTGTTGTCAGACATCCCGTTTGTCGGCAATATGCTGTTCAATCAGCCGTTCCTCACGTACATTACCTATGCCCTGATTCCGTTCGCCTGGTGGATTATGTTCCGCAGCTCGTTTGGCTTGAATCTGAGAGCTGTCGGCGAAAATCCGAGCTGTGCCGACACGCTGGGCGTCAACGTCAGGCGCATGCGCGTCAGAGGCGTCGTCATCGGAGGCGCGTTCTGTGGTTTGGGCGGAGCGGTATTGGCTTTGTCGCAGGTTCAGAGTTTCACCGAAAACATCTCCGGCGGCCGCGGGTGGTTGGGGTTGATCGCCGCGACGTTCGGCGGATGGAATCCCCTCGCCGCATCCGGTGCGGGACTGATTTTCGGCGCGGCGGAATCATTGCAGCTGCGTTTGCAGATATTCAGCAAGATCAGCATTTCATCCTACGTAATTCTCCTGATTCCGTATATCGTAGCCGTGGTTTTCATCATGTTTGTGGGGAAATCGAAGCGACATCCCGCAGGCCTCGGCAAGCATTACAGGAAAGTGTAAGCATTGTAACGACCGCCGAACGTCTGTGGCGCATCATTCCAAGGGAGGAACAAATGGACAAGGACAAATTGATTTTCATGTATGAACGAATGGTTCTCATCCGAAAGTTTGAGGAGAAAGCCGCATTGCTTTTTTCACAGGGGCAATTGGCCGGCTTCCTGCACCTGTATGTCGGCGAAGAAGCCGTCGCCGCCGGGGTTTGCGCCGCTTTGAACGAGGATGATTACATTGTCAGCACGCACAGAGGGCACGGTCATTTGATCGCCAAAGGCGGGGACGTGAACCGCATCATGGCCGAACTGTTTGGGCGGACGACGGGGTATTGCAAAGGAAAAGGCGGATCGATGCATGTGGCGGACTTTTCCAAAGGCATGCTCGGCGCCTGCGGCATTGTTGGCGGCGGCATTCCGATCGCGGTCGGCGCGGCGTTGACGGCCAAACTGAACAAAACAAAACAAATCGCGGTCACGTTCTTCGGCGACGGCGCCTCCAACGAGGGCAGCTTTCATGAATCCGTCAATTTCGCCGCAACGCAGAACCTGCCGGTGATCTTTCTTGTGGAAAACAACGGTTACGGCGAATTCACCCCCCAAATGAAAGCGATGCGCATCGAAAACATTGCCGATCGGGCAAAAGCTTACGGGATTCCCGGCGTGATCGTCGACGGCATGGACGCTGCGGCGGTTTACGAAACGACGAAGATCTGGGCGGAGAAACTGCGCGCGGGCGAGGGACCGGTTCTGATCGAAGCCAAGACGCATCGAAAGTCCGGTCATTCGGAAGGGGAGCAGGCATTTCTCGGCGGTCAGGCGTACCGCATTCCCGCGGAAGAGGAACTCGCGCGGAGCATCGATCCGATCGACATTCTTCGCTCGGCGCTGATCCGCGAAAGCGGCGCGACCGAAGAAGCGCTTGCCAAAATCGAAACAGGCGCGGCCGAGGCGGTGGAGGCGGCGGTTGCCTTTGCGAAAGACAGCCCTTTTCCGTCCGAAGCCGACTTATTTGCAGATGCATGGGTTTGAGGAGAAGCGAATGAAAAAATACTATATCAAGGCGGTGCAGGAAGCATTGTTTGAGGAAATGGAGCGGGATCCGCGCGTGTTCCTCATGGGAGAAGACGTCAGAATCGGTTGCTTCGCCGCAACCAGAGGGCTGTGCGACACATTTGGGGAAGAACGCGTGATAGACACGCCCATCGCCGAATTGGGCGTGGCGGGCGCGGGGGTCGGCGCCGCAGCGACCGGTTCCCGTCCGATCGTCGATCTGATGTTCGGTCAGTTTCTCATGTTGGCCTATGATCAGATATCCAACCAGGCGAATGCCATGCGATACATGTTTGGCGGGCAGACGCGCATTCCCATCGTGTATCTTGTGCAAAACGGGACGGGACCTGCCCTTGGACCGCACCACAGCAATTCCGTGCACCCGCTGTTTATGAACATTCCGTTGGTGAAGGTCATCATGCCCTCCTGTCCCGCGGACGCCAAAGGTTTGCTGAAATCGGCGATCCGGGACGACAATCCGGTCATCTTTTTCAACCATACATCGCTTGGCGGCATGAAAGGCGAGGTTCCGGACGACGGCGCGTACCTGATCCCCATCGGCAAGGGCGACATCAAGCGGCAGGGGACGGATATTACGCTCTGCACCGTCGGCTTGATGACCAATGTCTGTTTGGAAGCGGGTAAAATATTGGAACCCGAAGGCATCCGCGCGGAGGTGGTGGATTTGCGCTCGTTGAAGCCGTGGGACAAAGCCCTCGTATATGAGAGCGTGAAAAAGACGGGACGGTTCCTTGCGGTCGATGAGAGCTATCACACTTGCGGCGCCGGCGCCGAATGGGTGGCCTCGGTGGCGGAGGATATGTTCGAACATTTGAAATGCCCGCCGCAACGGCTTTCGGGGAAAGAAATCCCGATTCCTTTCAGCCCGGCGTTGCAAAAGTACGCAGTGCCCAATGTTGAAGCAGTTGTCGATCGGGTGAAACGAATGGTCGGCCGGGGCGCGCCGCGTTGACGGAAAGCACAGCGCACGGTGAGGATGATTGCGTTCGGCATACGGCAGTCTGCAATACGGAATGTGAGCCGGGGAAAGCAGCCGGTTCGGAGTGAAACAAGGACAGAGAGGTACAGTGATGGCAAAAACACCGATATATATGCCCAAATTCGGGATGACGATGACCCGCGCGGAGATCACGGGGTGGTATGTGAAAGAAGGCGACAAAGTTACGGCCGGCATGCCGATTCTTTCCATTGAAACGGAGAAGACCAATGTGGACGTCGAAGCGCCCGCCGACGGCTATGTGACAAAGCCTCTTTTTGCGGAAGGGGACGAAGCGGAAGTCGGCGCGATCCTTCTTTATGTCGCGGAGACGCTTGAAGAGGCGCGATCCGAAAGCGATGCGGACGGCACGGCCGTCGGGGAACCGCAACCCGGGCAGGCGCCGGTTTTGACGGAAACGGTTCCGGCGGAAGGGGAAGCGCTTTCGGGGATTCGGAAAAGAATTGCGGAGAATATGCGCGCGAGTCTCCAAAACAGCGCGCAGCTCACGCACATGCGGACGGTGGAAGCGGATGCGTTTTGCGCGTGGAAAGAATCGCTTTCGGGGGTGTCTTTGACGGATCTGTTCGTGAAACAGTTCGCGGTCG
>JAISML010000070.1 GCA_031276775.1 Eubacteriales Family XIII. Incertae Sedis bacterium
CACGTACGGCGCTTATGACAACGACAATAAATTCACGGGTTTGAATTTTGCCAAGGTCAAACCGTCGATGCCCGGCGATTCCTTTATAAAAAGGGCGCGGGTGGCAAACACGGGCGTCAATCCGTTCTACACGGCGGTCTACGGCAAGCTTGTGTTTAAAGATAAAGACAAAAAGGAACTCGATTGGGAGAAGATAACCGGTCTGATCGACGAGACGTATACGCGCGTAGTTCAGTATAACAATAATGGTCAAGTCACCGGTCCGTTCAGCGATAATTTGGTGGCTAAAATCAATGCTTTGAATTCGAGTGACCCGGCATACGATGCCGATTTCCAAGCGCTCAAAAACTATGCTTTCCTCGAACTCGTGCTTGCGGATGGCACAAATGAGGGTTGGTATGGAACCCCGATCATAGCGAAAGCGGATTCGGATGGACATACGGAATTTTTCGGTACGTGGTATTATGCCAAAGAAGATTCGGGTGATTTGAAATTGACGGAGGTCGGAAAAGACAGTGCAACCGATCCGATTTTCGATACCGTTCGCATGCCTATAGAACTTGGCGACAAAGCGCAGAATGTATCGATCGAACTGAAGCTGTTTGCACTGGCCGTTCAAAGCGACAACATCGAATCCACAGACATAACCGGAGGTCCCGATACGTGGGCAGATTTCTTCGGAAACGCCGGTAAGTAAGCCACGCGACGGATCGTTCAGCGCACACGCCGGCAAACCGATGACCAAGGCGCGTACGCTGAACGTGACGAAAGGACAATGCAATGAAAAAGAAATTAGCGCTCGGACTGCTCGCGGCGGCGCTGACGCTGACGCTCGTGATCGGCGGCACCCTCATGCTTTTCACCGACCAATCGGAACCCGCGACGAACGTGGTGACGATGGGGGACGGGCTCAAAGTCGAATTGTTGGAAAGCGATTTGAGTATTCCCAATAAGATATCGCATACGATAGGCCAACGATACGCTTCTGACCAGAATCGCTTAACGCTCGGAGATTATGCGCAGGACGGCACATTTCGCGGGATCAAAGTCGAAAATGCCATGCCAGGGTATTCGTTTCACAAGCAGGTGAAAGTAAAAAACGGATACGACAGAAACACCCCTGAGTCTGAGAAGGAAGCAAAGAGTTTTTATACGGCGGTTTACGGAAAATTCACCTTCAAACAGGGAGAAACGCCGCTCACATGGGAGCGGATAACCGCCATCATCAACCAAACCTATGAAACGGCTGCGGAAAAAAGAAAAGATTCCTCTGCCGGGAAAGACGAAACATTTCTGGAATTAAAGTCAAAAATAGAAGCTCTGGAAGCAGAGGACTCTATCGTCAATAAGGATGAGATTCAGGAACTCAAGAATTATGCGTTTCTCGATCTGATGCTTGCAAATAGTAATAACTTGGGCACAAGATCCGGAAGAATTAACAGGAATTGGGTCGAAGGGCCGATCGTGGCAAAGGACAGCGCGTTCTACACCGTGTGGTACTATATCGGATCTCATGTGGGAAAGAATCGATTGGCAGCCATTTCTCCCGGAACACCCGCAACGGATCCTCCGATTTTCAATACGGTTACCATACCCGATGAACTTGGCGACATGGCGCAGGGAATCACCATCGGTCTGGACATAAAAGCGTATGCCGTTCAAAGCGCAAATGTCGAGATTGAGGACATATCCGATGATAACAAAGCCACCGCCATCGACGAATGGGAGAAATTCTTCGGCATTGAAAATCCGTCGGAGGCTTGGGAACAATGAGCCGCGCACTGCGGGCAGCGGAACGCTTTTCGCAAAACAGCGCGCGGATGCGCGGCATGAAACGGTTGCAAGGGGGAAAGGATAGCAGGCAATGGAGACGGTCGGAAAAGTGAATCGCCGCTTTGCATCGGTTTTGGCAGTCATGTCCGTTCTGACGCTGACGGCGCCCGTTTTTGCCGCCGACGCGGATTTCAACGGCGAGGGCGCCTCCCCTGTCTGGGCGTACGATACGCTCAGTGTGCGCGCCTACGGGTACGACGCGTTCGGGGACGCGACGAAGGATCTCGCCCCCGGCGCCATCCGGAGCCTCAGCGTGCGGCTCCGCAACAACACGGCCGACACGGTGGAATTCCGCCTGGCGGCCGACCCGTTGACCGGGGCGCGGGCGGAAGCCTTGGAGACCGGTTTCCCCGGGAAGACGGCGGACGACAGCCTTTTGGACGCGATTGGAATCACGGTGCGCCACGGCGCGGCGCAGCTTTACGTGGGCACCCTGCGCGGGCTTGCGGCGGACGGGGATGCGGCGCTGTACGGCAATGCCGGCGTGTCGCTCGGGCTCGTGTCCGGCGGATACAGCGGGCTGATCGAGGTGACGCTCTCCGTCCCCTCCTCGCTTCCCTCCTCCGCCATGGATACGCTTTGCGCCGTCTCGTGGCGTTTTGCCGCGACGCAGTACAACGATCCGCCGCCCAAACCGCAGGAACCCGACAATCCTCCGGGGGCGCAGAGCCCGCCGGATCCGCAGAGTCCGGCGGGGCAGTCCGCCCGGCCGGACGCCGGTGCGGCGCAGTCGCAGGGCGAGCCCCCGATCCTGGACGACACGCCCGCGGCCGAGCTTCAGGACGCGGACGTTCCCGCCTCCCCCGGTTCCCCGGACGTGAACG
>JAISML010000170.1 GCA_031276775.1 Eubacteriales Family XIII. Incertae Sedis bacterium
CAGCCGACGGAGCAGAGTGACGACGCTTACCTGACCGCCATCGATCTCGCCGTCAAAGGCGGCGCGAAAGTGATTGTATTCCCGGGCTATCTCTTTGAAGTTCCGGTTTATGTGGCGCAGGATCGCTATCCCGACGTCAAATTTATTCTTTTGGACGGAGAGCCGCATGACGCGGATCACACATACCGGACAAATGACAACGCGGTGGGAATCCTCTACCGGGAAGATGAAGCAGGCTTCCTCGCGGGCTATGCGGCGGTGAAAGACGGCAACCGCAGGCTCGGGTTCCTGGGTGGCATGGCGGTTCCTTCCGTGGTGCGTTTCGGCTACGGCTTTGTGGAAGGCGCCGAGTATGCCGCGCAGGAGCTCGGTCTCGACGCCGGCGCCGTTTCCGTCCATTACAATTACACCGGCGCTTTCGCCGCCACGCCCGAAGCGCAAGCCCTTGCGGCGTCCTGGTACAATGCCGGCGTCGAAGTCATCTTTGCCTGCGGCGGCGCGGTCGGCAATTCGGTCATGGCGGCGGCCGAGCAGGCGGACAAAAAGGTCATCGGCGTCGACGTCGATCAATCCGGCGAATCCGACACGGTGATCACGTCCGCAATCAAAGGCATAGACGCATCGGTTTACGCGTGCATTGCACAGTATTACGAAGGCAAGTTCCCCGGCGGCCGTACCTTGACGCTTGCGGCGGACAACGACGGCGTGGGGCTTTCGATGAATGCGTCGAAATTTGACGCATTCATCCAAGCGGATTATGACGCGATCTACGCGAAGCTTGCGTCGAAAAGCATTTCGCTTGCGGAGGAACTTGCGGAAAACGGCAGTCCGTCCAAACTCCCCGTCGGGATCGTGGAAATAACGGAGATCGATTAAGAAAGCGCCGATGGAATTCATCATCGAAATGTGCGGAATCACCAAAGAATTCCCGGGCGTCGTCGCCAACGACGACGTCACACTGCAACTCGGGAAAGGTGAAATACATGCCCTGCTCGGCGAAAACGGCGCGGGGAAATCCACGTTGATGAGCGTCCTGTTCGGGTTGTACCGTCCCGAAAAAGGCGTGATCAAAATAAAAGGCGAACCGGTAAAGATCCAAGGGCCGAATGACGCGACGCGTTTTGGGATCGGCATGGTGCATCAGCATTTCAAATTGATCCATAACTTTACGGCGCTTGAAAACATCGTTTTGGGTGTTGAGACCACGGAAAAAGGGATGTTGCGGTTGGACGGGGCGCGGGAACGGATCCGGGAACTGTCCGATCGCTATCATTTGCATGTGGCGCTCGACGCCCGGATTTCCGATGTTACGGTCGGCATGCAGCAGCGCGTCGAAATACTGAAGATGCTGTACCGGGAAAATGAGATTCTGATCTTTGACGAGCCGACCGCGGTCCTGACCCCGCAGGAAACGGAAGGACTCATGGAAACCATGCGGGAGCTTGCCGCCGAAGGCAAATCCATTCTGTTTATCACACACAAATTGAATGAAATCAAAGCGGTCGCCGACAGGTGCACTGTCTTGCGCAAGGGGAGATGCGTCGCAGTCGTCGACGTGAAGGATGCATCGAAAGAAGATCTGTCCGAAATGATGGTGGGGCGCAGGGTCGGTCTTTCGATCCGAAAGACCGAGGCGAAGCCGGGCAAGGTGATTCTGGAAGCGGAGCATGTGACCGTAAAGAGCAGGACATCCGGCGTTGCACTCGTAAACGACGTATCGTTTCGCGTCCGCGAAGGGGAGATCGTCTGCGTCGCGGGCATTGACGGCAACGGTCAGAGTGAACTCGTGTACGCCCTGACGGGCATGTCGCCGATCGACGCGGGCAGCATCCGTTTTGAGGGACGCGACATCACGGCCGACAGCGTACGCCGGCGCGGGATTGGCGGCATGGCGCACATTCCCGAGGATCGGCAAAAATACGGCTTGGTACTCGACTATGATCTCGCCTGCAATCTCGCGTTGCAGACGTATTTCACGCCACGGTTTTGCCGGGCGGGGTTTTTGAAATACAAGGAGATCTACCGGTATGCCGAGACCTTGATTGATCGGTTCGACATCAGAGGCGGCAGGGGCGCCGGGACGCCGGTGCGCGGCATGTCGGGCGGCAATCAGCAAAAGGCCATTGTCGCGCGGGAAATCGACAGGGATCCAAAACTCCTGATCGCCGTACAACCGACGCGGGGTCTCGATGTCGGCGCGATCGAATACATCCATCGGCAGATCGTCGCAGAACGGGAGAGAGGCAAGGGCGTTTTGCTGATTTCCCTGGAACTGAGTGAAGTCATGGACGTCAGCGACCGCATTTTGGCGCTTTGCGCAGGACGGATTGTCGCCGATGTGCGTCCCGATGAAGTCAATTACCGGGAACTTGGTCTCTACATGTCCGGATCCAAAACGGATATCGGGGAGGGGGATGCGTTCCGTGGAGAAGCTTAGGCGGTTTGTCTCCGGCGATCACGCGTCGGACGCGCTGTCCTCGTTGATGGCAATCGCGGTCGGTCTCTTTGTCGGTTTTTTGATCCTGCTGTTCAGCAACCCTGCCCAGGCGCCCGCCGGGTTTGGCGCCGTATTGACCGGCGGGTTTTCCGACATGAAGAACCTGGGGCAAACGCTGTATTTTGCCGTACCGATCATCCTGACAGGCCTGTCCGTGGCTTTCTCGATGAAGACAGGTCTCTTTAACATAGGCGCGTCCGGCCAGTTTGTCGTCGGCGCTTACGCCGCAATTCTCGTCGGTGTGAAATGCACTTTCCTGCCGGGGCACACGCATTGGATCGTCGCGCTTTTGGCGGCTTTGGCGGCGGGAGCGCTGTGGGGGGCGGTACCGGGACTGTTGAAAGCGTACCGCAATGTCAACGAGGTCATCACCTGCATTATGATGAATTACGTGGGCATGCACCTTGTGAATTACCTGATCGTCCGGACGGTTTTTGACCCGTTGAAGAATCAGACGATGCGCGTCGCCGCCTCCGCAAATCTGCCCAAAATGGGCTTCGACGCGATATTTCGCGTCGGAAACAATGTCTCCGGCGCGAACAGCGGTGTTCTGGTCGCGCTCCTGATGGCGGTCGTTCTTTGGGTCATACTGCAAAAGACAAAACTCGGGTATGAGTTGAAAGCCTGCGGCTTGAATGAAAAAGCGGCGCGGTACGCGGGCATCGACGCGCACAGCGGAATTGTCATATCCATGATGATTTCCGGGGCGATGGCGGGACTCGGTGGCGCGCTCCTGTATTTGTCCGGATCGGGCAACGGGATCAGCGTCGCGGATGTTTTGGCGAAAGAGGGATTCAACGGCATTCCCGTGGCTTTGCTCGGACTGAATCATCCGATCGGCGTTGTGGCGGCGGGTTTGTTTGTTTCCTGTCTCACCGTGGGCGGCTTCAATATGCAGCTTTACGAGTTCGCTCCGGAGGTGATCGAAATTATGATTGCCGTGATCATCTATTTCAGCGCGTTTGCGCTGTTGTTGCAAGGTTTCCTCCGATCACGGGGACATCGCTTCCGTGCCAAAGCCGCTTCCGGAGCCTTTCTTGACGCGGAGGAGGCGAAACGGGAATGAACACGGTATACTTCTTGGTTCAACAGACGATGTTCTTTTCCGTTCCGTTGCTTCTTGTGGCGCTTGGCGGCATGTTTGCGGAACGCGGCGGCATCATCAATATTGCGCTTGAGGGTATCATGATCCTGGGCGCGTTCACCGGCATTCTGTTTATTTCGACGTTTCAGGCGCAGATACCGGGGCAGACAATTCTGCTGCTTGCGATGATCGTGTCCGCCGCGACCGGCGTCCTGGTTTCCTTGGCGCATGCCTATGCCTCCGTCAACATGAAAGCGAACCAGATCATCAGCGGCACGGCGATCAACATGTTCGCCCCCGCCTTTGCGATCTACGTCGCGCGAATGATTGGAACCGTCCAACAGATTCCGTTTGTAAATGAATTCCGGATCGCACAGGCGCCCGGCTTGGGTTCCATTCCCCTGATCGGTCCGTTGTTCTTCCAAAACACTTACCTTTCGACGTATTTCGGCTTTCTGATTTTGATTTTGTCCCATGTCGCGCTGTACAGGACGCGCTTCGGTCTGCGTTTGCGCGCCTGCGGCGAGCATCCGCAAGCCGCCGCCTCCGTCGGGATCGATGTACGCAAAATGCGGTACGCGGGGACGATGATTTCCGGCGCGCTTGCCGGGGTGGGCGGACTTGTGTTCATCATTCCGACGTCGACCCAGTTCAGCGCGACGGTTTCGGGTTACGGCTTTCTCGCGTTGGCGGTTTTGATCTTTGGGCAGTGGGATCCGCGCCGCATTTTGGGGGCGGCATTCTTCTTTGGATTCATGAAAACGATCGCTGCGGCGTATTCGGGCATACCGTTCATGCAGACTCTGCCGATACCGGGCAGCATTTACAAAATGATCCCGTATCTCGCGACACTGATCGTGTTGGCGTTTTCTTCAAAACAGTCCGGGGCGCCAAAAGCGGCAGGAATTCCCTACGATCAAGGCGGCAGATGAACGGACGGATGTTCTGCGGCGCAACGGCGCTCTTGTCTCCGCGGGAAGAACGATGTATAATGAAATTGTGGTTTTATTCGTCGGAGGGCTTTTGTCTTCGATGCGGGTTTGCACGGATGAACGGATCTGCGCCGTTCGCGGCGTGTGTTTTGATATAGGCGGGGATCGTTTGACACAGGAATGGGAATGCGGATGTTCGAATCCATTCGGAAGATCATGACAGGGCGGAGTGCAAGGCGGACGGTTGCGGCGGTCGTCGTTCTGTGCATCGTCGCGTTGTTGCTCGCCTCCGCGTTGCTCATGATAACCCACACCCATCACGGTTGCAACCTGCAGCCGTGCGCCGTCTGCGTCAAGATCGAAAGTCTCCTTGCGATCCTCAAGACCGTTGCCTCCGTCTTTGCGCTGTGCGCGGGGTTGTTCCCGCTCTCCGCGCTTCTGCGCGTCCGCTGTGGATTTTTGACCGATCCGGATCGATGCGGACGGCGTACGCTTTTCTCCCAGGGAATCCGTCTGAACATTTGAATCCGACCGCGCAGGCTTTGCCGATCGTGTCGTCGACGCCGTTTTCCGTATGGCAGGTGTCTGATTGCGCGACGTTTGCGGCGACGCCGCCAACGTCGCGCGTGTTGACGGCGCGCGGCGCTGTTGCGATCAATGCGGGGAGCGTTCGCCGAAATGAAGCGCAACGCGGATGAAAACGATGTTCGGCCGCTGCGGCGGCAGGAGGTGTTGATGATGATGAACATACGACAGTCAATGATGAAAAACCGAAAGACGGTGCGATCGCTTGCGGCGCTTGCCACCGTCGCCATGGTTTCACTTTTGTTTGCGGCCTGCGGATCCGGTTCGGACGATAAAGATGCGCGGACGGAGGATAAGACGGACGGCAAACTCAATGTGGTCGCCACCATATTCCCCGAATACGATTTTGCGAGAGCCGTCGGAGGGGATTTGGCGGAGATTACGATGCTGATGGATCCGGGCGCCGGAGTGCATAATTTCGATCCGTCCCCGTCGGACATCATGGCCATCGAGCATGCCGACGTGTTTCTTTACATTGGCGGGGAAAGCGATGAATGGGTGGACGACATCCTCGAATCGACGGATACTTCCGGAACGGAGGTGGTGCGTCTGATGGACTATGTGGACGGCGTGGAGGAAGAATTGAAAGAAGGCATGGAGCCCGAAGAGGAGGAAGAAAGCGCGGAAGACGAAGAGGGCGAAGGGCACGACGGGGAGGAACCGGAATACGACGAACACATTTGGGTTTCCCCGAAAAATGCGATCGCGCTCATCGGCGTAATCGCGGACGTGATGGGCAAAAAAGACAGCGCCAACGCGGACGCGTATCAAACCAATGCGGCTGCGTACAAAGCGGAGTTGGAATTGATCGACGCGCAGTTTGGGGAGATCGTCAAGAGTGGGGCGCGGAAAAAAATCGTCGTCGCGGATCGCTTCCCGTTCCGCTACTTTGTCGATCAATACGGGCTTGATTACGCAGCGGCTTTCATCGGATGCAGCGATCAGACGGACGCAGGTCCCAAGACCATCGCTTACCTGATCGATACCGTAAAAAAGGAAAGCATTCCTTACGTTTATCATGTGGAATTGAGCAATCGGAACGTGGCAGGAGCCATATGCGAACAGACGGGCGCCGGGATGCTGCAACTCAATTCGGGCGAAAATGTCACAAAGGAGGATTTCGACGCCGGCGTCACCTATGTCGATCTGATGAAACGGAACGCCGAGAACTTAAAAAAAGGTCTGTATTGAGCGGAATCCGGCGCGCGGACAAAGCGGAGCGTTCGGACGGGGAGGAATGATTTCGGGAATGGAAGCAGGAAGATACGGGAAAGCGGGAAGAGGCCCTGCATGATGAAAGAGACGGTTTTGTCCTGTGACGGGATATCGGTAAAATACGACGCCGGATACGCGGTTCGCGACGTCGGATTTTCCGTCGAGGCGGGCGATTGCCTGTGCATCGTCGGAGAAAACGGATCGGGGAAGTCCACCCTGATGAAAGCCTTGCTTGGACTGATTCCGGTACAGGGCGGACGGGTGCGGTTTGACGGGCCGAAGAAAAACGAGATCGGTTATTTGGCGCAGCAGACCGTCGTGCAAAAGGATTTCCCCGCCAACGTGACGGAAGTGGTGCTCTCCGGACGCATGGGCAGACACGGGTTCATGCCGTTCTATTCGAAGAAAGACAGGGCAGCTGCCGGGGAAAAATTGCGTTTGCTGAACGCGGATCACCTCGCGGACAAATCCTACCGGGATCTCTCCGGCGGACAGCAGCAGCGTGTACTTTTGGCGCGCGCTCTCTGCGCGACGGAGAAAATGCTCTTCCTCGACGAACCCGTCACGGGTCTGGATCCTTTGATGTCCGCCGAACTGTACACTCTGCTTTCCGATTTGAACGGCAAAGGACTGACCATCGTCATGATCTCCCATGATGTAAAGAGCGCGGTTCGGATCGGCAACAAGATCCTGCACCTGCGAACCTGCCCGCTGTTCTTCGGAGCGACCGACGATTATTGCAGATCGGAAGCGGGACAAACCATGCTGGAGAAGGGGCGTTTTGCTGCGGAGGCGCATCATGTTTGAACTGCTCAGAGAACTGTTTTCTTTTGATTTTATTGTAAGAGCGCTGATCGTGGGCGTCTTTGTGGCATTGTGCGCGGCGCTTTTGGGCGTCAGTCTTGTGCTGAAACGCTATTCGATGATCGGAGACGGTCTGTCCCACGTAGGCTTTGGCACACTGGCGATCGCCATGTCCTTGGGCTTGGCGCCTCTTCAGGTGTCGATACCCCTGGTGCTCTTGGCAGCGTTTTTGCTCCTGCGCATCAGCGAAAGCAGCAAGATCAAGGGAGACGCCGCGATCGCGCTCATTTCGAGCAGCGCTTTGGCGATCGGCGTTCTCGTCATCTCCCTGACGACGGGGTTGAACGCGGATGTGTGCAACTATATGTTCGGCAGCATTCTCGCGATGAAGATGGGCGATCTGTATGTGAGCGTGGCTGCGGCCGTTGTGGTACTCGTGCTGTATATCCTGTTTTACAACAAGATATTCGCCATCACCTTCGATGAGCAGTTCGCGAGGGCGACGGGCGTTCGGGCGGGTCTGTACAACATGTTGATCGCATTTTTGACGGCCCTCATCATCGTGGTTGGCATGCGCATGATGGGAGCGATGCTCATATCGAGTCTGATCATCTTTCCCGCCCTGTCGTCGATGCGCGCATTCGGCAGTTTCAAACGGGTGGTGATCTGCTCCGCGGTTTTGTCCGTGCTGTGCTTTTTTGTCGGCTTGGTCGTGTCTTTCGTGTTCGACGCGCCGACGGGCGCGAGCATCGTCATCGTAAATCTGGCGGCATTTTGCCTGTTCGCTTTGGTTGGTTTTGTTCGCAGGCGCTTCTTGCTTGCGACGCATGGGGAGGTGTGAGATGAAACGAACGCTGTGCGCCTTGTGCGCTGTCATGTTGTTGTCGGCGTTGACGCTGTCAGGCTGCGGCGGTGGGGGAAGCGCGTCCGCAGGCACGGGCTCGGAACCGCAAAACGCGTCGGGCGACGTGAAATCCGAAACGAAACCGGACAACGATGCGAAAGAGGCTGCGGACGAAATCGAAGTCTTTGAGATCGGCGAAAAGTTCTTCATTCAGCAGTGCAATGACATCTACTACAATCCGCAGTCCTACGAGGGAACGGTTGTTCGGTTGGAGGGCATGTACGATGAGTATTTCGATGAGTACAATGGGGGAATGTCCCACGCTGTGTACCGAAACGGCCCCGGATGCTGCGGCAATGACGGAGTGGCGGGTTTTGTTTTCGAGTACAGCGGGGATTTCCCCGCGCAGAACGATTGGATCGAAGTGACCGGAGTCGTAAAGCTCGAAACCTACGACGACGGATTTACCAACGTGATCCTGAAAGCGACCGAGGTGGATGTGAAGACGGAACGGGGCGCGGAGTTCGTTTCAAACTGACGTTGCACTGCCGCCCGGCCCCGCGCTCCGTTTTTCGCGCGTTTCCGTCAATCTTCCGCGGACGTGTCGTCGTCGGCGTTCCTGTCGGGGTTGTGGATCAGGTGGTTGATTGCGATGGAAACGCCGATGCCGATGGCGGTATCGACAAGACGACGGACGCTCGACAAAAACGGGTCTGCGTCCGTCGTCTGCAGCGTGATGACGAAAAACACCACGCAACCCATCACAATCGCATTGTTGATGTTCAGCAAATTGCAGATCAAAATGAGGAGGACGGTGCCGAATACGACAAAGGCAATGTGCGCAATCTCATTGTGAACCGCCAAATCCACATAGAGGACGCCCATGCCCAAAAGCGCGCCGATTGCGGTGCCCTGCAGTCTGCCGGCGCCGATGGACAAAGAGTTCTTCACGCTGTCCTGCATGCAGATGATGGCGGCGGTGCAGGCAAGGAACGCGTCGAAGTTCGTTGTGATGTGCAGATGCGCGGCGAGTCGGTAGGCGACGACGCAAATCAATACGGACAGGGCGGATTTCACCGTGCGCATGCCCACGGAAATGCCCGTGATTTTCTTTACGATTCTCTTCCCGAAGCGGAACCCTTTTTCTTTCATGCCGATGAACCGATTACAGGAGGATGCGCATATCCCACGCGCCGCCGACGCCCGACAGCGTGACGAGCATGCGCGCCGCGTACAGCGCGGCGAATAGGACAACGAGCAGCGCGACTGCGACTCTCGCCGCCGCGACGTCCATCAGTTCCGTCAGGGCGGCGTCGATGTCGCGGGCGCGCAGTTGACGCAATCGTATGCGATGCGCCGCCGCGCGACGCAGAACCCACAGGATCAGCAGAACGGCGCAAACCGGAATGATCGGGAAGAGCGGATGATAGGCGAACGCGCTCCGAAAATCCAATTGTGCCGCAGACAGAAACGCCCGCGTCATGCCGCATCCCGGACAGGGAATACCCGTGATCAATTTGAACGGGCAGCCGACCGCGAAACAAAACGCGACGCCGACTGCCGACAACAACACCGCCAACCGCTTCATCGATTCAAACTTTCGAGCCCCGCGCGCCGCTTCGCATCAATAATAGCTATACGACGAACCGAGGTTGGAGAAGAGGGAAAAGAGTGAACTGCCGATGACCGCGATGAGAATGATGTACAGCAAGGTAAAGCCGACCACTATAATGAAACCTACAATACCCGCTCTGCTCCACGTTTTTTGGACGGCGAGGAACGTTTCAACGTCTTTGAATTCGCCGGATTTCCACGCCCATTGATTGCCGATCGCGCCGCAGACGAACGGCCATACGAAAGTGCCGAAGCAGGGAATAAGGCATATCAACGCAAGATAGGCGTGGTTGCCGATGCCCCACATGAAAGAGTACATGAACGCGCCCCAATTCCATTTTTTGATTTCGGGGGGTACTTCCGCCACATAAGGATTGTAAGGATATTGGCCGGGCGGGACATATTGTCCTCCGTCGTTCGGTCCGTAGCCGCCCTGCGCGTAGCCTTCTCCCGCAGGGGCGTACCCGCCTTGCGCGTAGCCGTCTCCCGAGGGGGCATACCCGGCGTTCGCGTAGCCGCCTCCCGCAGGGGGATATCCCGTATTCTGCGCGTAGCCCGCGTTCGGGTCATAGGCGTTTCCCTGTGATGCGTTCTCCGCAGATCCGGGAACGCTGTTTTGAGGGTAATTGGCGCCGCCCGGGTTTGCTCCGCCCGCAAAGTTGTCCCTATTGTTTTCGTCCATGTCGATCCTCCTAAAACAATGCGCTAACTTCCAATGATGATGACAATAAATGCCGGAATCGGGTCACAGCTCCGCGAACCTTGCGTTTTGAACCGATGCCGACCGAAGTTGCGCTGTCGGCGCGCGCCGAACCGTGACGTTCAAATTTCGTATGTGAACATTATACGTTCATTCTTTCGGAAATGCAATTGGGCGCCGGAATAAATTCAAGCCAAATTCAATGGGATTTTCCGGTCTGTCCGTGTCATGGTACAATAAGACGAATGCGGCGGATGCAATAAGACGAATGCGGCGGCGCCGCGCGGGCGGCGGCAGGCGGGGAAACAAACGGAGGGACAAACGCATGGTACACATCGGAAACGATTGGGACGCTTTGCTGAGCGAAGAATTTGGGAAGGAATACTATCTGAGACTCAGGCAATTTCTCAGATCGGAATATGCGCGGACGACGGTTTATCCCGATATGCACGACATCTTCAACGCCCTGAAATACACCCCCTATGAGCGGGTCAAAGTCGTCATTCTCGGTCAGGATCCGTATCACGGCCCGGGGCAGGCGCACGGTCTGTGCTTCTCCGTGCAGAAAGGTGTGGAAAAACCGCCGTCACTCGTCAATATCTTCAGGGAACTGGAAGCCGAGACGGGCATCGCGCCGCCGAAAGACGGCTGCCTCGCGCCGTGGGCGGAGCGGGGCGTTCTGCTGCTCAACACCGTTCTCACGGTCAGAGGCGGTCAGGCAAACAGCCACAGAGGAAAAGGCTGGGAACTTCTGACCGACCGCGTGATCGCGTTGCTCAATGCCCGCGCGAACCCCATGGTCTTCCTGTTGTGGGGTGCGAATGCCCGCGCGAAAGCGGGCCTCGTCGACAATCCGGCGCATCTTGTCCTCGAAGCGCCGCATCCCAGTCCCCTGTCCGCGCATTATGGATTTTTCGGTTGCGGACATTTCAGGACCGCCGGCGAATTTCTCTCGCGACATGGCGGCGCCGTCGATTGGGCGATTGAATAAGCGGGCATTGCCTGGGTAAATCTCTATATTAAAGAACATAAATCAGATTCGATCATGCAAAATATGAAACAGGTTAAATGACGCCGAAACTGTCTGCGCGGCTTGTGCGCGCAAGCTTCCCGTGCTAAAATAAAGATACGGTTCAAACGAGGCTGTTGTTCCGGCGTGGCTTTGCGGCGTCGGATTTTGAGGTGGTTGCGCGGGGTGAACGTGGGACTTGACAGGGCGGCGATCAAAAAAATACTTTTTCTCATCGCATCCGCGATGTTTCTTTTGCTGATCGTCATCAATTTCGGGACGGTTTTGGATGCCGTCGGCTATGTCATCGGATTGCTCATGCCCCTCATCATCGGATGTTGCATGGCTTTTATCCTCAACGTACTCATGAAATTCACGGAACGTCGTGTGCTGGGCGCGTTGGGAGACCCGGGGGATCGCGCGTCGCGTCGCAATTTGAGGCGCGCCGCAAGTCTGTTGCTCACGCTCCTCATCGTGTTCGGCATTCTTGTCTTTGTGTTCGCCATGATCATTCCGACGTTGCAGGACACTGTGTCCTCACTGTTTGCGGCAGCGCCCGGTCATCTGAAAACGTTTGAGCGTTTCCTCCTTGAACACGCGTCGCGCTTTGGCTTGGACGGCGATATCAGGGAGATATTCGGCGACATACGCGGGATGTTCGGGGAAAGCGGCAGCGATTTCATCGACCGAATTCTGGCGTTCCTCTCGGGTACGGGGTCTTGGGTGGCGAAAAGCGCCGCCGGCATGGTGTCGGACGTCTTCAGCGGCATGACAAGCGCCGTGCTCGGTTTTATCTTCGCCATCTACATCCTGCTGACGAAAGAAACCTTGGGCCGCCAGATGAAGCGGTTGATTACGGCCTACCTCCCGCAGAGACACGGCGGGCGCATCCTGGAAGTGGCCGCCCTCGCGCAGACGGTGTTTGAGCGATTCGTCGCCGGTCAATGCCTGGAGGCGATCATCATCGGCGTCTTGGCGGGTCTTGGCACGCTGGCCATCAATTCCTCCTTTGCGTTGATGCTCGGCGTGCTGATCGGCTTCTCGGCGTTGATCCCCGTCGTGGGCGCGATCGTCGGCGTCGTGATCGGCGCGTTTCTTCTGCTGATGGAAAGTCCTTTGCAGGCGTTGGCTTTCATCGTGTTCATCATCGTTTTGCAGCAACTCGAAAATCACATCATCTATCCGAAAGTCGTCGGAAAATCCATCGGTCTGCCCGGCATGTGGGTTTTGCTCGCCGTCTTGGTGGGCGGAACCATATCCGGCATTTTGGGGATCGTCGTCGGGGTGCCCCTGGCGTCGGTACTCTACAGCCTGTTGCGCGCGGATGTCGGCAAAAGGCTCGATCGCCCGGAGGACGCCGGCGCGCGGACGGAAGAAATCAGCCGCGCAGTATGACATGAAACCGCAGACTCCGCGGCAAGCCGCGCAGAAATCGGCGATCGGCGATCGGGGTATCATACAATCGGGGCATCATGCAATCGGGGCATCATACAATCGGGGCATCATGCAACGGAACGTAAACTTACGGGGAACTTCAAAAGGAAGACGGGAATCATCAATCGGGAAAGGTTGTCATGGCGTTTACACATCTGCACGTACACACGGAATACAGTTTGCTTGACGGCGCTTCGCGCATCGATCAGTTGATCTCCGCCGCGAAACGCATGGGCATGGACAGCATCGCCATCACCGATCACGGCAATATGTTCGGCGTAATCGAATTTTACAAAGAGGCGAAAAAACAGGGCGTCAAACCGGTAATAGGCTGTGAGATATATACGGCGGCGCGCCGCATGGAGGACAACGACGCGGACAAAGACAAGCACCAGGGGCATTTGGTGCTGCTGGCCGAAAACGAAACGGGATACAAAAATCTCATGAAGATCGTTTCCGCCGGATATACCGAAGGGTTCTATTACAAGCCCAGGGTGGACAAGGCGTTTCTCAGGGGACACAGCGAAGGGCTGATCGCCCTGTCGGCCTGCCTCGCGGGGGACGTTCAGCGGCGTTTGCTTTACAACGATTACGAAGGCGCCAAAGCGGAGGCGCTGACCTATCTCGACATCTTCGGCGAGGGCAATTTCTTTTTGGAGTTGCAGGATCAGGGTTTGGAGGAGGAGGCGAAAATACTTCCCGGCATGGAGCGGTTGCACGATGAAACGGGCATCCCCTTTGTCGCCACAAACGATGTTCATTACGTAAAACGCGAACACGCGGCTTCCCACGACGTGTTGCTTTGCATCCAGACGGGGAAGAAGCGGGACGATGCGGATCGGATGCGTTTTCCCAACGATCAATTCTATTTGAAATCCGAAAAAGAGATGCGCAAGCTCTTTCCCGACAAACCGGACGCCATCGAAAATACGGCGCGCATTGCCGAGCGGTGCAGGGTCGAGTTCGACTTTGAAACAAAACACCTGCCCAAGTTCACGGCGCCGGATGGGAAAGCCAACCGGGAATATCTGCGGGAACTCTGCGACCTGGGTTTGCGGGAACGGTACGGCGACGCCTGCGAACAATACAGGGAGCGCTTGGAGTACGAATTGAACGTCATCGGGAACATGGGATTTACGGATTATTTTCTCATCGTTCGGGATTTCCTGAAATACGCGCGGGATCGCGGCATTGCCGTCGGACCGGGCCGGGGCAGCGCGGCCGGCAGCCTGGTTTCTTACGCGCTTCGGATCACGGACATCGATCCGGACGAATACAAATTGATCTTCGAACGCTTCCTGAATCCCGAGCGGGTGAGCATGCCCGATATCGACATCGACTTTTGCTATGAGCGCAGGGGCGAGGTCATCGACTACGTCATCGAAAAATACGGCGCGGACAAGGTCGCGCAGATCATCACGTTCGGCACGCTGAAAGCCAAGGCGGTCATTCGGGACGTGGGCAGGGTGATGGGATTGCCTTACGGAGAGGTGGACAAGATCGCGAAGATGGTTCCGAACGAATCGAACATCGATCTGAAGTCCGCTTTGAAAAAGAGTTCCGATCTGAGAAAGATCCGCGAGAGCGACAAGCGCGTGGAGGAACTGCTGCGCGTCGCGGCCGATCTGGAGGGTCTGCGGCGCAACGCCGGCACGCATGCGGCGGGCGTCGTGATCGCGCGGGACAGTTTGGACGAATACGTGCCGCTTTATGTTTCGGACAAAGGCGTCAGCACACAGTTCACCATGACGACCATTGAGGAATTGGGTCTGCTGAAGATGGATTTTTTGGGACTCAGAAACCTGACCGTCATACAGGACGCGCTCGTTGAAGCGGAGAAAAACCACGGCGTAAAGATCGATTTTTCTTCCGCGAAGTACGATGATCCGGAGGTCTACCGGCTGATCGGCAGCGGGAACACGGGGGGTATATTTCAGTTGGAAAGCCAGGGCATGACGGACTTTTTCAAACGTCTGCGCCCGACCGAATTTGAGGATATCATCGCGGGGGTGTCCCTGTACAGGCCCGGCCCGATGGACTCCATCCCGGCCTATCTCAAAAACAAGAAACGCCCGGGCAGGATCAAATACGCGCATCCCAAACTCGAACCCATCCTGTCCGTGACGCACGGAGTCATGATCTATCAGGAGCAGGTCATGCAGATCGTGCGCGATCTCGCCGGCTACGACTACGGCAGGAGCGACGAGGTGCGTCGGGCAATGAGCAAAAAGAAGAACGACGTCATGCAACGGGAACGGCAGCACTTCGTTCACGGTCTGGAGGGGAAGGACGGGGTGAAGTCGGTGCCGGGTTGTGTGCGAAACGGCATACCGGAGCGGGTGGCCAACGAGATCTTCGATCAGATGATCAGTTTCGCGTCCTATGCGTTCAACAAGAGTCACGGGGCGGCGTACGCGGTGATCACCTATGAAACCGCTTATCTGAAAGCCTATTACCCGGTGGAATTCATGGCTGCGCTCATGACGAGTTTCATGGGCGGGGACGGGAGCCAGATCGCACGGTACATCAGGAATTGCAGGGAAATGGGGATAGAGGTTCTGCCTCCCTGCGTATTGAACAGCGAGAAGAAGTTCAGCGTGAAAGACGGCAAGATACGGTTTGGTCTGATGGGCATCAAGCATGTGGGCGTCATGGTGGATTACATTTTGGAAACGAGGGAGAGCGGAGCGGAGATCGACAGCATGCTGAGCTTCCTCAAGGCGGCGGACTTGGACAAGGTGAACAAGAAAGCGGTCGAGAGCCTGATCAAAGCCGGCGCGTTTGATTGCTTCGATCCGAACCGGGCAAAGCATATGGCCGTGTTCGAGCTGATGATCGACCGCATCAAAGAGGAAAAGAAAAAGACGTCCTCCGAGCAGACCGCGTTGTGGGATCTGAATCCCGACGCAATGAAAGCGGCCAATATGGATATCGCTTTGCCCGATGTGGAAGATTTGCCGCAGCAACAGAAGTTGAATCAGGAAAAAGACATGCTCGGCATCTACCTGTCCGGGCATCCGTTGGACGACAGCAGGGAGATCATCGATCGGTTGATGGCGGATGAAAAGACGTTTGTGACGACGGAACAATTCATGCATGCGGAGGAAAATGCCGGGATTCGGGACAATATGTCCGTCTGCGTCGTCGGCGTCATCGATCATGTGAGAACGTTGATCACGAAGAAAAACGACATGATGGCATTTGTCAACATCGAAGACCTCTACGGCAGCGCGGAGATCGTGGTGTTCAGCGACTGTTACGCCAAGAGCGCGGGCAACATTGCGGAAGACGCCGTCGTCGTGGTGCGGGGCAAACTGAATTTCAAGGAGGATGAGGCGCCCAAGATCATCGCGTCGAAGATCACGCCTATTTCGGTGGTGGAAGCGTATTACACGAACAGAACCGCGTCGGCCGGGACATAGGAAAGCGCGTTTTGCAATTTTGTTCGCAGAGGTTGGGAATTGCGGGGATTGGCGCGTTCCGCCAATCCTTGGCGGCAGCGGCATTTGACACAGCGGTTTGAACGTCCGGCTCGGAGGGCGCGCGGCGATGGACAAGGATCGAATCATACTGCATTGCGACATGAACGCGTTTTACGCGTCTGTGGAATTGCTGTCCCATCCGGATTTGGCGGAGCGGCCGGTGGCCGTCTGCGGCGATCCCGAAATGCGCCGCGGCATCATATTGGCGAAAAACGAACACGCGAAACGATATGGGATCGTCACGGCGGAAACGATCGCGCAGGCAAAACGCAAATGCCCTTCCCTCGTGCTCCTGCGGGCGCATCACGACAAATACAATCGGTACTGCAAGCTCATCAACGATATCTACTACCGCTTTACCGACATGGTCGAGCCGTTCAGCATCGATGAGTCGTGGCTTGACGTGACCGCCAGCGAGCGGCTGTTCGGTACGGGAGAGGAGATCGCGCGCACGATCAAGGCGGCGGTGAAATCCGAATTGGGGTTGACACAGTCCGTCGGCGTGTCCTGGAACAAGATCTTTGCGAAGATGGGCAGCGAATACAAAAAACCGGATGCCGTTACCGTGATCGATCGGACGAATTACAAGGAGATTCTCTGGCCCCTGCCGGTTCGGGAACTGTTTTCCGTAGGCAGGGCCACCGCCGAGAAATTGCATCACATGGGCATCCGTTCGATCGGCGATCTGGCTGCCGCCGATCGCCGGACATTGAAACACGTCTTCGGCAAACAGGGCGAGATGCTGTCCGATTACGCGGGCGGACTTGAAAACGCCCCTGTCCGGGCGGCGTCGGAACGGAGGAAGATCAAATCGGTGGGCAACGGCGTCACCTTTCGGCGCGATCTGTTGGGTCGGGACGATATCATGATCGCCTTGACGGCTCTGTCGGACACCGTATCGGGCCGTTTGCGGAAATACGGTCTGAAATGCAGCGGCGTTAAAGTCGACGTGAAGGATCCGGAGTTCAAG
>JAISML010000067.1 GCA_031276775.1 Eubacteriales Family XIII. Incertae Sedis bacterium
GCCGCCGGTCCGTTCTTCAAATGTTTTTGTCACATATGTCTCCCGTACATCCATCCGCCTGAGCCCTATATATTATAATTCGAACAAAAACAAAAAATCACTCTGCACAGAGAGGACTCCGCGCGCGCCCTTGACAACGCGGATACATGGGGCTATAATCAAACCAACTTCATAGTGCATAAAACCGTTGACGCGGGAGTAAAGATGCGACAGGCCGTCACAGAGAGCCGGGGATGCTGGGAACCCGGCACACGCAACGCATCACAATGGTCCGCCGAGGGCGCGGTGCAAAGCCGCGACGTGTCCGCATACGTCAGTTGCGAAGGATATGATCGTATCCTGCAAAGCGCGCGGATTTATCCGCGAAACAAGGTGGCACCGCGGGTCTTCCCGTCCTTGACAAATGTATGTCGGGGACGGTTTTTTGTTTTCCGCAAACGCCGTCCCCGAAAACGGCACAGGGCGGAAAACAGAAAGGAAAGGAGATGCTGCCATGATTCAACCGACTTTGGAAGAGGCGCGCGGTCTCGCCGAAGGCTGTACCCTCATCCCCATCGCGATGGAATTGTTCGCCGATCTGAAAACGCCGGTCGAACTGCTCCGCATCCTCCGGGCGAAAGGCCGCGAGTGCTTCCTCTTGGAAAGCGCGTCGGGCGGCGAAGGCTGGGGGCGGTATACGTTTCTCGGCTTCGACGCCGAACTGACGGTCACGGGGGACGCGAACGGCGCCGTGACCGTTGCGGGCGGACGAAACGGGACGGCGGCCGAAGAAGAAGAAACGACTTGCGCGGACAGCGCGCCCCAAGACCCGCACCGGACACTGAAGCGGATACTCGGAGCGCACAGAAGTCCCCGCATCCCCGGCTTCCCTCCTTTCACGGGCGGTTTTGTCGGCTACTTCGCGTATGAGTACATACGCCACATTGAAACCTCGCTGAAATTCACGGGCCGGGATGATGTGGGCTTCGATGATTTTCACTTGATGCTGTTTCGCAAGATCATCGCATTTGACAACTTTCGTCAGAAGATCTTTCTCATCGTCAATATCGGAACGGAAGATCTGGAAACAAACTATCCCGAGGGCGTCGCGTTGCTCAGGGATATGGAACGGTTGATTCACCTGCCCGCCGCTCCGCCGCCCGAACCGGACTGCGCGGCGCCGGCATTCGCGGCTTCTTTTGACAGGGAGTCTTTTTGCGCCGCAGCGGAGAAGATCAAGCGGCATATCTTCGAGGGCGACATCTTTCAGTGCGTACCGTCAGTCCGTTTCCGCGCGCCTTACGGGGACGATCTTCTGAATGCCTATCGTGTCCTGCGCACGACCAATCCTTCGGCCTACATGTTCTATGTTCGGTTCGGCGACCTGCAGCTTGCGGGCGCTTCGCCGGAAACCCTCGTATCCCTGTACGGAAACACGGCGACGACCTATCCCCTCGCGGGAACCTGCCCGCGCACAGCCGACGGGGAAGAAACGAAAGCTCTGATCGACCGCATGCTCACGGATGAAAAAGAACTCGCGGAACATGACATGCTCGTCGATCTGGGGCGCAACGATTTGGGAAAAATCTGCCGTTTCGGCAGCGTAAAGGTCACGGAATACCGCAGCGTAAAAAAACTGTCGCACGTCTGCCACATCGCGTCCAAAGTGACGGGGGAATTGCGCGAAGGCTGCGACGCGTTGGACGTTATGGCGGCGGCTCTTCCGGCGGGCACCCTGTCCGGCGCGCCAAAGCTTCGCGCCTGCGGGATCATCGACGGGGTGGAAGGGTTGCGGCGCGGTCCTTACGGCGGCGCCGTCGGCTACATTGACTTTACGGGCAACATGGATCTGTGCATCGGCATACGCATGGCGGTTTTGAAAGATCGATCCGTCTATGTGCAGGCGGGCGCCGGCATCGTTGCGGACAGTGTACCCGCCCGGGAATACGAGGAGTGCCGCCGCAAAGCCGGCGCGATGGTGGAAGCATTGGGGGGAAAGAAACATGATCTTGCTGATTGACAATTACGACAGTTTCACGTTCAATCTGTATCAGATGGCGGGCGTCATCGATCCCGACGTCCGCGTGGTGAAAAACGACGCAATGAGCGCCGCGGAGGCGGAGGCGCTCGCCCCTTCGCACATTCTCATTTCCCCCGGGCCGGGCAAACCGCGCGATGCGGGCATCTGCGAGGAACTCGTCCTCCGGGTCAAGGGACGCGCGCCGATCCTGGGCATATGTCTCGGGCATCAGGCGATCTGCGAAGCTTTCGGCGCGGAAGTGGGCTACGCGTCGAAGCTCATGCACGGCAAACGCAGCCCGGTTCACATCGCCAACGGCAGCCCCGTCTTTCTCGGTTTGCCGCCCATCACGGAAGCGGCGCGCTATCATTCGTTGGCTGTGAAACGTGATACGCTTCCCGACGGGTTGCTCATCATCGCCGAAGATGAAACGGGCGAGGTGATGGGCGTAAAACACCGGGATTACGACATCTACGGTCTGCAATTCCATCCCGAATCCATCCTGACACAGGACGGGGAACGGATATTGAAGAACTTCCTTTCGATCAAACCGG
>JAISML010000120.1 GCA_031276775.1 Eubacteriales Family XIII. Incertae Sedis bacterium
AAATACTGCTTGATCCCGTTTATGTCCACGTATTCTTCTGTGAAATCCCTGCTTCCCTGTCTGCCCCTTTTTATCAAACCTCCTAATGTGGGGGAGGGGGACATGTCCTCCCATCCCCACGTGCGCTTAGGTCAGATGCACTCCTTTTGCGCGCTGACGCGTTGCATCGTGACCAATGCAGTTTCATTGAAGTTTGTTTTGTATTTATTCATTTTATCCTTTCCGCAAAAGTATAACATTTATCCGTGCAGACACAAAAAGGACATCCGCTCGGTTCGCGAAAACCACAAAGATCAAATAAATCCCTGATAGAGCAGATGCCCTTGTCCGGATTTATTTGATCACTCCGAAAGGCTATGGTTTTCACACGAATAGTATATCATATTCCCCAAAGGCGCGCTTGCTGTCCTGCCCATGTTTTCCATGCAAACAGCAAGCGTGAATTCATACGTGACAATAAAATCTCATAATTTAAGCCTCGGTTTTTTAATCCAGAAAAAGAGGTGATTGCGATACGTAATATTAAATAACAATGCTTTACAGTAGTGGACAATTCCGAGGACAACCACGTCGCCTTGCGCACCGTTGTTGAAAGTGAAGCGCTGAAGCGTCCTCCTGAAGTTTGCGGGAATGAAGCGGCTGAGCCCAAATTCGACGAAAGCGGATTGGCGGAAACCGTCGCCTTCGGCACAAACCCGTCTTTCTCTGTGATCATCGTGATCATCCCCGGATACTCCCGGACGGATTTGGGGTATGACCCCTTCACATACACCGACGTACATCCATATGGCCCGTACCCATCGCGGACTTTACGTATTGTATTCACGCGCCCTTTGTGTTTGGATTTATTTTATGGTAAAATCAACAGGTGGTTTTAAGGAAACAGTCAATACGAACAGGGAACGCGGCCGGAACGATCTGCCGGATCGCGTCGGGGATGTAATCAAAAATGAAGATCGCGCTGCTCAGTCCGGCCGGCGCCATGCACAGATACGACGGTCTCTTTTCAAAGAATCTGCATTACGCGCCGCTTACGCTTACTTTGCTCGCCGCGCTTGTGCCGGCGGAATTGAACGCCCATGTGTCGATTTACGACGAAACGGCGGGTCGTATTCCGCTCGATCTGGACGCGGACGTCGTGGGAATCACCTGCATCACCGGCACAGGCGCGCGCGCGTACAAATTTGCCGATTATTTCAGAAAACGGGGCGCGACGGTGGTGCTGGGAGGTCCGCACCCTTCTCTTGTGCCGCGTGAAGCCAAAGAACATGCCGACAGCGTGGTGATCGGCTTGGCCGACCGGACTTGGCCCCGGTTGCTTCGTGACTGCCGCGACGGTTGCCTGCAGGCGTATTACGCCGACGACACGCCCTCGGCGGCGAATCGTCCGATCCCGCGCAGGGAACTTCTGAACAAAAGAAAATACATTACGCTGAACACGGTTGAAGCGATCCGAGGCTGTCACCGAAACTGCTCTTTCTGCGCTTATCCAAGAGCGTTCGGCAGTTGCGTGACAGCGCGTCCGGTGGAGGATGTCATCGCCGAAATCAAGAGGTTGCGCGGGAAACCCGTCATCTTTCCCGATGTCAATCTGCTTTCGGATATTCCTTACGCGAAAGCGCTTTTCAACGCGATGATCCCGCTCAAAAAGTGGTGGTTCGGGCTCACCACCTCGGACGTCGCGTTGGATGACGACCTGGTTCGGCTTTTTAAAAAGAGCGGATGCAAGGGACTGTTGATCGGATTCGAATCAGTCAATGAGGGCAGCCAAAAGGAAATGCGCAAGGGTTTTAACGAGCCGCCGAAATACAAGGATTTGATGGACAAACTTCACAGAAACGGCATCATGGTGATGGGCTGTTTCGCGTTCGGATCGGATGAGGACGGTCCCGATGTTTTTGATCGGACCGTCAAGCTTGCCGATGAAGTCAAGATCGATCTTCCCCGGTACGCCATCTTTACGCCTTTCCCGCAAACCGAGTATTACCGCCGTTTGGAAGAGGAGAACCGCATTGCGGAACGCGACTGGGCGCTGTACGATGTGGAACACTGTGTCTTTGTACCGAAAAATATGACGAAAGAACAATTGGAGGACGGAATCCGGAAAGCTTGGAAAGGTTCCTATTCGATCCGAAGCATGATCAGGCGCTTTGACCTGCGCAAGCCGCGGATACTGCTTTTCGCTTTCATCTATGTCTTGGCAAACATAGGCTACCGCAGGTACGCGAAAAAATTCGACATCTTCGACGCCGCGATCATGACGGACAATTCGGACATACCGGACGGGATTCCGGAATGAAGATAGCGGTGATAAAGCCAAGCCTGTTCGGCGAACGCTCGAAAGACGCGCTGAATCCTCTCCTGTTCGCTGTCCTGAAGCCGCTGACGCCGCCGGACGTCAGCCTGGTTTTTTATGATGAGAACACAGAGGAAATCCCCGGCGACCTCGCGTGCGAAGCGGTTGCGATGACCGTGGACACGTTCACGGCGCGGCGGGCCTATGTGCTCTCCGCGCGCTTTCGATCGGAGGGCGTCAAGGTGATCATGGGCGGTTACCACCCCACGCTGTGTTCGGAAGAAGCGTTGCGCCACGCCGACGCAGTGGTGATCGGCGAAGCGGAGGACACCTGGGGCAGGGTTGTGGCGGATCTCGCGGACAATGCCCTGAAACCGATATACAAAAGCGGGAACAATGCGGATCTGGCGCGGACGCGATATGATTATTCCGTGTTTCGGGGGAAGAAATACCACCGGATCGGCTTTGTGCAATTCTCCCGGGGCTGCAAATTCAGCTGCGACTTCTGCTCGATACGCGCATTCCACGGAACCTGCGTGCGCACACGCCCGGCCCGGGCGGTTGCGGAGACCATCAGGGGCATGCCGCAAAAGCTCTTTTTCTTCTCGGACGATAATCTTTTTGCCGATACGGAGCAAATCGATATGCTGTTGAACGCCATCGCGCCTCTGAAGCGGCATTGGGCCTGTCAGATCAGCATCGACGTCGCGCAAAACGCGGATCGGCTGAAACGAATGGCGGACAGCGGCTGCATCATGGCGATCGTGGGTTTTGAATCGTTAAATGCCGAAAACCTGCGGCAGATGGGCAAAAACGCCAACCTGCGCAGCGATTACGAGGTCGCGATTCAAAACATCCGAGCTGCGGGCATCATGATCTTCGGCACGTTTGTACTCGGTTACGACGCCGACACGAAAGACGCCGCCGAAGAGATATTGCGGTTTGCTCTCAGGCATCGTTTCGCGGTGGCCAACTTCAATCCGCTGATCCCGACGCCGGGCACAGCGCTCTACGGGCGGCTGAAAAGCGAAAACCGATTGCTGTATGAAGCTTGGTGGAACGATCCGGCTTACAAATACGGCGACTCCGCGTTTGTCCCGCGCTCCATGACGCCGCAGGAGTTGGCCGACTCGTGCAAAACGGCGCGCTACCGGTTTTATTCCCTGCGGAACATTCTCCGCCGCATGCGGGGTGTGAATATGCGCGGTCTCTTTCACCTGAGCGTGTTTGTTCTCATCAATTTGATATCACGCGGTGAGATACGGCGCAAACAGGGGAGGCGATTGGGCGAATGAAGATCGCTTTCATCTATCCGAACATCGGCCGCAAAGAACACAGCATGTTTCTCGACGGCGCGAAGATGGAACCTTTGGGGTTGGCAGTGTTGGCCGGTCTTACCCCGCCCGGAACGGAAACGGTCATGTTCGACGATCGTCTGGAGGAGATTCCGTATGACGGCGATTTCGATCTGGTCGCCATATCCGTGCAGATCTTCACCGCCAGAAGAAGCTACGAGATAAGCGATGAATTCCGCAGACGCGGAACGACGGTTGTGTTGGGCGGAATCCATGTCACGCTGGTTCCCGGGGAGGCCGAGCGGCATGCCGACAGTTTGGTGCTCGGAGACGCGGAAAACAGCTGGCATGCGTTGATCGAGGATGCGCGTTCGGGCAGACTGAAAAAGCGGTACAGCTGCGAACCGGCAGACCGCCCGCAAAACGGAACGCTGCCGCGACGGGAGATCTTCATCGGCAAAAGGTATCTGCCGATCACGTTGATGCAGTTTTCCCGCGGTTGCCCAAACCAATGCAACTTTTGCGCTTCCAGCGTTTATTTCGGGAGGCGCCATTGTACGCGGGACGTCGGCAGCGTAACGGAGGAGATACGCGCGCAGAAACGGAGACTCATCTTTTTTACCGACGACAACATCGTCGCCGACAGGGAAGCGGCCAAGGAATTGTTCAAAGCGTTGATTCCGCTGAACATACGGTGGGTCAGCCAGGCTTCCATGGACATGTTGGAGGATAGCGAACTGATGGAACTCTTGGTCAAAAGCGGTTGTCTGGGCAACGTCATCGGGTTTGAATCCATCGGGCAAGCCGGCGTCGAGGGGATGCAAAAGGACGCCAACGCCCATTTTGTCGGCGATGAATACAGGCGCGCCGTCGCCGAGCTGCGCCGCTTTGGTCAGCAGACCTGGGCGGCCTTCACCGTCGGACACGATACCGACACCGTCGAACGCATACGGGAGACCTGTGATTTCGCGTTGCGTCACAAATTCTGTTTCGCAGCGTTCAATATTTTGAATCCCTATCCGGGTACCGATTTATATCGCTGGCTCGAGCGTGAAAACCGCCTGCTGTACGGCGGCAAGTGGTGGCTCCATCCGGAGTATCGGTTCAACCATGCGTCATTTGTTCCCAAAAATATGACGCCGGACGAATTGACCGAGGAGTCTTTCCGGTGCCGGCAGAGGTTTAACAGTCCCGGTTCCATTCTCCGGCGCGCCTTTGAACCGCGCACCAATATGCGGACCCCTTACCGTTTTTTCACCTATCTCGCGTACAATCCGATCTTCAGGCGGGAAGTGTTCAACAAACAGGGCATTTTGTTCGGTTACGGGAAAGGATAGGCCATGCGGATTTTGCTGATATCCCCTTGGGACAGGCGTCGCCGACGTTACCGCACATTTGCGAAAAAGCTGATCGCGTATCCACCGCTCACTTTGCCCATGCTGGCGGCTCTGGTGCCCTCCGGGCTGGACGCCGAGATCACCGTGTTCGACGAAATGTCGGCCGGAAAACCGCCGTCCGGTTGTTTCGATTTGGTGGGGATTACGGTGATCACCTCCGAATCCAAAAGAGCCTACGCGTTGGCCGATCATTATCGGGAACGGGGATCTTTCGTGGTTTTGGGTGGGTATCATGTCACCTTTATGCCCGAGGAGGCGCTCTTGCACGCCGACAGCATCGTAACCCGTGAAGCGGATGAGGCCTGGCCCGCTTTGCTCCGGGATTTTTCCGCGGGCAGGATCATGAAGAGAATCTATGAAGGCGGTCATGTCCCGGTCAAAGTCGTCCGGCCGAAACGCGATGTGCTGAATGCAAAAAATTATTGTTTTGCGGCTTCGATCATCGCATCGCGCGGGTGCGGAAACCGTTGCGCCTTTTGTTCCGTCTCGCGCATGTCAACCTATATGCACCGGGACGCAAAGGAAGTGATCGAAGAATTGAAAACCCTCCGCCGCCGCGTCGTCATCTTTTTCGATCCCAATTTTTTCGCGGACAAAAACTATGCGCTGGCGCTGATGAAGCAAATGGAACCGTTGAAACTCCACTGGGGAGCGACTGCCACCGTCGATTTCGGGTTCGATGAAACACTGCTTTCTGCGGCGCGGAAGAGCGGTTGTTCCGGGGTACTCATCGGTTTTGAATCGATGAACCAAAGCGCTTTGCTCGGGGTGAACAAAGCATTCCGAGATCCCGCGCGTTACG
>JAISML010000139.1 GCA_031276775.1 Eubacteriales Family XIII. Incertae Sedis bacterium
TGATCGCGCCGGGATGTATCTCGACGCCCGTTACAAAACGCGCGCATTGGGAAATGATTCTCGCAAGCAATTTCCATTTGTGCCGGTAAAGCCAATGCGCGGGACGATGAAAAATCTGCGCCCAGACACCCGGGTAGCAAAGAAGAACCTCAAGACCATTCCTCGCCGCAGGATCCCTTGCCTTGGCCGCCCTGATATCGTCCGCCGTATCTTTAAAAAATGCCATACAATCTCATTTAAAACCGCGCCGATCATCCCCGTTCGGATCGCAACGCTCCTCTTATATCCGCAAAGTCACATAAAATTATATAACATTTCCCTGTATTTTACAAAAAATAATTGGATTTCCCGTCACCTTTCCCGTCCATTGCAGCTGACCCCTTTCCCGCCAATCGGCGCTTCGGCCGTTGCCGCCGCGAATTTGCGGCCCGTTTCGGAAAATTCATTCCGTTATCCTGCGGGGCAAAGCGCGCAGGAGTAGATGCGCGATCAAGCCCACGATCACCCCGCCGGCGACTGCGGAGATCAGGAAAATGGGCAGACCCGCGAAGAGCGCGCCGCGCCGGATGATCAGCGACGCCAAAACAATCTGCCCCGTGATATGGGCGGCGGAACCGCCGACGGAGACGCCGATGACGCTGAACGCGCCCGTACGCTTGAGTGCGACCATCGCGAGCATGGCGGATATGCCGCCGGCCAGCGCGTAGAACATGGCGAAAACGCCCGAAAACATCAAGCCCGCCAAGGCAATTCTGAGAACATTGACCGCAAAAGCCCGGCGGCCGCCGAGGAGGTAAAGCGCAACGACGATCGCGATGTTCGCGAAGCCCGGTTTCATCCCGGGGACGGGCGCCGGCAGAGGGATAAGGCTCTCGGCGTAGGAAAGCGCGAGCGCGACCGCCGCGAGGACGGCGCACATTGTGAGGGAGCGGACGCGCGACCGGACGCGCGCGGACGTTTGCGGTTCTTTTCCGGAGCGGACGCGCGCACCCGATGCGGATCGGGTTCCGCCGCCCCCATTTGCGGCCGCATGCATCCTCCCGTTCGCACCGTTCGCATCGTTGCTTTCATCAGTACGTGAACGCGTCAAAGTCGTTCTCCCCTCCCACGATCTCCACCAAAAGGCGGTTCGGCAGGCACACAATGCACTGCCCGCTCAAATTGACGGGCGCGTGACGCACACAGTCTTTCCCCGGACAGGTCGCATCCGCCATACGCACCTGCATCTTGCCGCCGTCCCGTTCGATCACGATCCGATTCTCATATATTCCTTTTACGACGATCTCCCGTGTCCCACCGATCGGATACACCCCATACAGCGCGCCGTTTGCCGTGACGCGCACATTTGCCTCGTTCGTGTAACTTCCGGCGTACAACGCGAACACCGCGCCGATGATCGAGACGATCAGCAACGCCGCAATCAGGATCGCATCCGCCTTGCGCATCGGCTTGCCTGTCGGAAAACGCTCTTTCATTTTAACCTTTCCCTCCGGCTGGCGTGTATTTGACGCCGCCCACCGCAATCACCGCGCCATCCTCTTTCACGAGGACGGCCGGAATGTTGTTCCTTCTCAAAAAATCCCGCGCCCGCTCACTGCCGTAGAGGACGCATATCGTGGCGATTCCATCTCCGTCGACGGATTTTTCGGTCACGACGGTTACTCCCGCCAAATCCGTCCGCACCGGAAATCCGGTCTTCGGATCGAGGATGTGATGGTATCGCAGCCCGTCCCGCATAAAAAATCGTTCATACGTACCCGAGGTTCCCACCGACATCGTTCCCTCCACTTCGATGGTACCCACAATGACCTCCGATCGTCCGTCCGCCGTCTGCGGCGCCGGGTTTCTGACGCCGATCGTCCACGGCGCGCCGCTTTCTTTCCCGCCGACGGTCACGATGTTGCCGCCGAGATCGATCAAAGCCGCGCGAACGCCGCTTTCCGTCAGATATTCCGCCATCCTGTCCGCGATGAAACCTTTCGCAATGCCGCCGAGATCGAGACGCGCCGCAGGATCTTTCAGCCGCACGACATTTCCCGCCAGTTCGATGTTTCGATAATCCGCGGACGGCAAAGCCGCCTCGATATCCGCCGCCTCCGGCACAGGGTGGGTATCCGAATCGGATGAGAAATCCCAAAGCGACGATACGCGCCCAATCGTGACGTCGAAAGCCCCGTCGGACAAGGTTCCGTAGTACACTGCCCGTTCAAGCAAAGCCGCCGTACCGTCCGACACGGTGACCGGAGCGCCTCCTGCTCCGTTGATTTTCGAAATTTCGCTGTCCGGCACGGCGCTGCTCAATAACTTCTCGTAGCCCGCGCACAGCGCGAGCGCTTCCGTCGCATGCTTCTCATCCCCACGCGAAAAGACGGTGACGGTGCAGATCGTATCGAGCAAAAACTCCGTCTTCCGTATCGGCTCGCGCCGCCCGCCGCCCGGATCGCCGCAGGAGCCCAGCGCCGCAAGCGCGGCAAGGAGCGCGCAGACAACCGCCGTCTTCTTGATTTTGCGTGTGACTTTCTTCATTTTCATCCGCCATCGCACATTTCTTCTCCATGAGGCATCGATGATTCATTATCGCACATTTCTTCTCCATGGGGAATCGATGATTCATGATCTCACATTGAGGATCGCACAAAAAGGATCCCCTCAAAAAAGCGACTCCGCAGGGAAGTCGCTTTTTTCGTCTCCGACCGCTTCGCGGATGCGAGCGGGGTTGCTACAGGTAGGACAAGGGGTTTTGCGGCGTACCGTTCACGCGCACTTCAAAGTGCAGATGGTACCCGGTAGACTGACCTGTCGAGCCCACCTGGGCGATCTGCTGCCCTCTGCCCACATACTCTCCGCCCGTGACGTTCAGTACGCTGCAGTGCGCATACCACGTTTCCAAGCCGCCGCCGTGATTGATTTTCACCAGATATCCATATCCCGCATACCAGCCGGCAAAGGTGACGGTACCTTCCGCAGCCGCGTAGATCGGCGTTCCCTGCGGATTTCTGAAGTCCGCGCCTTTGTGTCTTCTCGCGCCGCCGTAACCCGAGGACAATTCCATGCGCGCCATCGGATTGCTGAGGATGCCGTTCCCGCCGACATAACTCCCGGATGCGGGTGCATAGGAGATGCGGGCAGGTTTGGGCTTGACGCCCACCAGCTCGATCTGCGTTTTGGGTTCCGTCAGCGTCACGGAAGCGAGTTCGACGATATTCACCACCTCGCCGTTCACCTTGACGTATTCCCTCGTGACCTCGCGTTCGCCTTTGACGCCTTCTTCCTTGACTTTCTTCTGACCCACGTACAGACTGTCCGTCTTTTCCTCTTCCACGGGGAAATCGATGGGCTCCCGTTCGATCGCCGTCTGCGTGGTCTGCAAATGAACGAACGGATCGAGTTTGTTCATTTTGATCTGATCCCCGACGTGAATGCTTTCGATGTTGAGCGTGGGATTGGCGGATGAAATTTCCTCGATGGGAATATTCTTCGCCTGCGAAATCCCCCAGATGGTATCACCCTCCACCACACTGTAAACATCGACTTTCTCGTTGCCCGTCAGCAGATAGGTGATCGCGGCCGGGGTGGAAACAAGGCTGTCGAGTTCCACCGACACGTTTTCCACTTTGATGTTCTCCTGCCACGCAAATTGAATCGCAGGATCGTTCCCCGTATACTGTTGCACAATTCCGTCCAAAAGGGACTGCGCATCTTTCTCCGTCGCGATGTTGAGCAAGGGCTTCTCGTCAACTGTAATCGCGTAAGCGCTGGCGACCACCGCTTCGGATTCAAGCAGGGTATCCTTCAGATCCTCCACGTCAATGTAATCTATCTTCTTTGTGTTTTGGATGGAATCGGCAAGCGCGATCTTCTGTTCGTCTATCACGATGTCCGTGTCCGCATTTTCATGGGACAATTCTTCTTTCACATCCTCAACCAAAGCGGCAAATGTTTCCTCGTCCGCGACATAGCCGACCTTCTGACCGTCAATGGTCACGCCGACGGCATGACTGTTGACGATCACAAGGGCGACCACAGTGACCGCAACCGCCCCGGCGGCGCTGCCGGAGAGGCGGATCACTGTAGCCTTTTTCACCTGCGTCAGACGCTTTAAAAATAGGAGGAAACCTTTAAAGGCAATCTTTTGGGCGTGCACGAACCAAGCGCCGACCCGCTTTCCCCACGCCTGAACCTGTGCCGCGCGGAGTTTCACGAGAGGACGTTGCGCTTTCGCAAAAGCGATGCACGCATACACGAATTTCCGAACCCGAACCGCCCCGGCCTTCACGGCGGCAGGCGATCTGCGCGCCAAGCCGACGGCTTTTTTCCCGACGTCGGGCGCGCCTTTCAAAAGAACAACGCACTTTTTTGCCACAAACGGCGCTCTTCCCGCCAAAACGACAAACTTCCGCGCGACCGCGCGAAGCTTTACGGAAACAAAACCGATAATCCACAGAATGCAATTCTTTGCAACAGACGGGACATTTGCTTTCCGAATCTGATCCCCGGCGCGTTTGACCGGGTCCGTGACGCTCTTGCTCAATCGGGACATAAGTCCAATGATTTTTGCTTTCGTATCTCTCATAATCGTATTTGCCTCCCAACTGTCCTGAATGTTACAGGAATATTTCACGGGAGTCAATGCACTTCAGAGAAACTTCACCCAACATTCACGATTGTTCACGAAACCGCCATTTTTCTCCATTCAAACGGTCGCCCGGTCGCCGCGCAAAAGAGCCGACCGACCTTTTCTTCCGTGCCCGGCAGGGATTCTGAATTGAATTTTGAGCAGACATTTTGAATTGAATTTTGAATTGGATCGAAATAGATGTGGACTTCACGCGCGATCATGGGTATAATATCATTCGTAACCGACGGCGAGGTATAGCTCAGTTTGGTAGAGCGCTACGTTCGGGACGTAGAGGCCACAGGTTCGAATCCTGCTACCTCGACCAGGCAAAAACCGTTGCAAAGTATTGATTTTTCAACACCTGCAACGGTTTTTATTCGTCACCCCGCCAACTTTCCCGCGTCGCCGTGTCCCGTCCCGGAACGGCGGGCTTTGACGACGATCGGCGTATACAGAACGATCCATACGAGCGCGACCACCCCGCCGGTGCCGAACACATAGCCCGGACTGCCGAGGATACCTTGGAGGAGCGACATGGGCGAACCGGGCGCCGCCTCGTTGATGAAGAAGAAATTCGTGTCCCACACGTGATTGAGACGGTAAATGATGGGTGTGACGACGGCAAGATACAGCGCCGGTATCCACAGTCTTCCCACACGCGGCCGAATTTCCCCCGTACCCAAAAGCATAATCGGATAAGCCAGTTCCATCATGTGAATGAGAAAACTCTGCAAACAGAAAAAATTCCAAATGGGATACATCGTCCAGTCCGCGCACAGGAGCGCGAAAACAGCCCCGGGAATTGACAGCGCGTAAAGGATCTCGCCCGTCACCCTGTTCGGGCGCAGGGTATGGATCGCGATCAGGAATATGGTCATGCCGCAGAGGTGAAGCGGGAGGATTTCCCATGTGTAATTTCCCTGAACGGCCAGGAGAGTCTGCTTCATCGCTTCCATCAGAACGATGACGAGCGCCGCGCCGACGCGCATGCGTCTGCGCAGCCATTCGCCCGATCGTTTGTACAATCGGCCGAACAACACGACAAACGCGGTGATTCCCAGCAAAAACAGAATGTGTTTCAAACCGTAGTGTTCGAATCCGAGACCGTCCGGGATCTGATCCCGGTATGTGAAAAACAACCTTTCTTCCATCACGGCAAGTATATTATGATACATATGATTCCACCTCGAAGCGACAAACGTATGAATTTCACGAAGCAAAGCGCAAACTTCGCATCGGCAACGACGAATGGGTTGCTGCGCAATGCGCATGTACCCGCGCAGGGATTGCCGGTCTGCGCTGCGGCCGCGCAACCCGCCAACCCCCGGGCGGCAAATGCGGCAAATGTATTATACTATACCGCACACAAGTTGACAAACACCCTGCGCTGAAAATATAATGCCTGTAGCGGGAACCAATCGAATGCGCAATGCGGGAACCAAATGCGCGACAATATCAGGATGGGAGCAACCATATGCACAGCACACGATCGGAATTTGACAGGATCACAGACCGCCGAAACACCGATTCGCTCAAGTACGACTGCGCAGCCGCGCGGGGTATGCCGGAAGGGCTGATTCCCCTCTGGGTCGCGGACATGGATTTCCGCGCGCCCGAACCTGTGCGCACAGCCTTGACGCGCATGGCCGACTCCGGCGTCTTCGGCTACACAGTGCCGGGCGCCGACTATTACGGCGCGGTAACGGAGTGGTTTTCGCGGCGGCACGGCTATCGTTTCGAGCGGGATCACATCCTCATCTCGCCGGGCGTCGTCTTCGCGCTGGCGGCGGCGGTGCGCGCTTTCACCGCAGAGGGGGACGGCGTACTCATACAGCGCCCGGTCTATTACCCGTTCACCGAGGTGATCGCGGACAACCGGCGCAAGGTCGTCAACAGTCCGCTCGTCCTGGGCGCAGACGGACGCTATGGGATGGATTTTGAAGATTTTGAGCGAAAGCTCATCGAGCGCGCCGTCCGGCTTTTTTTGCTGTGCAGCCCGCACAATCCCGTCGGGCGCGTGTGGACGGCCGCCGAATTGGAGCGGATTGGGGATATCTGCGCCCGGCATGGCTGTCTCGTCGTCGCCGATGAAATCCATTGCGATTTTACGTTTCCGGGATTTCAACACACCATATTCCCCTCCATCAAAGACTCGTTTGCGCAAAACTGCATTCTCTGCACCGCTCCGAGCAAATCATTCAATCTCGCGGGACTTCAGATATCGAACATCGTCATCGCAAACAAAACCCTGCGCCGCGCGTTCAAAGCGGAGATCGCGAAAACAGGTTACAGTCAGCCAAATCTGCCGGGCGTCGTCGCGTGCAAAACCGCCTACGGCGAGGGCGGCGTTTGGATGGAGGAATTGAAAGCCTATCTGCTCGAAAATCTGAACTGTCTCCGCGCGTTTCTCGCGGAGCGCATTCCAAAGATCACCCTCATCGAACCGGAAGGCACGTATCTCCTATGGCTCGATCTGCGTGCGCTGAATATGACGCGCGGCGAAATGCGAACGCTTCTCGTCGAAAAAGCGGGATTGTGGTTGGACGACGGCGCCATGTTTGGACCGGAGGGGGAAGGGTTTCAACGCATCAACATCGCCTGCCCACGCCCGATATTGGTTCAGGCGCTGGAGAAGCTGGCGCGCGCCGTTTCGTCCGCCGCCGAACGGTAAGACGGAGCGTGCCGTAAAAATCCGCGCCGGGCATCGCAACCGGTACAACATGAAATGCAAGGAGGATAAAGCCATGGGAAAGAAAGTATTGGTGTTGGGCGTCGGAGCGCAAGGTTCCACCGTGGCGCAACGTTTGGACGAAGAACCCAACGTGGATGAAATCATCTGCGCGGACTGTGATCCCAAAGCGGTGGAGGGACTCGTCGGAACCCTCACAAAAGCGCGTGCCGCTTCCGTTGACGCGTCCGATACGGACAGCATTCGGGAAGTGGCGCGCGGCGCGGATCTCATCGTCAACGCTCTGCCGTTGATTTTCGGGAGAAACGTTTTGGACGCCGCCCTCGCCGAAAACGCCTGCTATCAGGATTTTGCGGCGGCCGAAGGCATGTTCACGGGTTCCTTGGACGATGATTGGGTGAAAGGCATTCAATACATGTACAGTGAATACGGACCCAAGTTCCGATCGGCAGGGAAGTTGGCCGTCGTCGGCACAGGTTCCGCCCCGGGGCTGATCTGCGCGGCGACGAGGATCGCCGTAAGAGACCTGGATCGTTGTGACACCATCTTCAACATCGTGTACGAAGGCGTGGAATCCAAGCGATTTCAGCCATTTTGGTGGTCGCCCGTGACCGCGCTCAACGACATGAGCGAGGATGCTTTCGCCTGCATCGACGGCAAGATCGTGCGAACCCCCGCTTTCGGTCTGCCTGTATACAGAAAGTACGATTACTTGGACGGCGAAGTCAAGTGCGTGGAACACGCCCACGACGAACCGGTCTACATGGGACTTAACGCCGAAAAGTTCTTCAAAGGCGCGCGAAACATCTATTTCAAATACGGCGGCGTGGGCGTCGGATTTGCGGAACCCCTGTACAGAGCGGGACTGCTCTCCAAAACCGAAGAGGATTTCAACGGTTCCAAAATCATTCCTTTCGACTTTGTGCTGAAACACATCCCTCCCGCCCCGAAATTCAAGGAGGAAATCGGCGCCATTTTGGACGAAGGACTGTTGGCGGACACAGGGTGCATGGTCGTCGAGGCTTACGGACAAAAAGCGGGGAAGGATGTGCGCGTGGAAACGCACGTATTCGCGCCCGGCATGGCGGATTCTTTCGCGCGCGCGGGCATCACATCCGAGATGTACATCACCGGACAGGGAGGCTTTCTGTTTACGAAGCTATTCGTCAACGACAGATATGAGCAGACCGGACTGATCACTTCCGACATGCTCACCGACGCGGAGATCGACTACTATTTCGCAAAAGCCGCGGAATTGGACATCACATTGGACACGAAAATATTCGAGCTGTAATCCGCCGCGGCTGCCGGATCGCGCCAACCCTTGCGCGGTAACACGGACCGAAGCGGCATTCGGGAAGACCGGTTGCCGCAGGAGGCGGCGCGGTCACGCGAAGCGGCGTATCTCATCGATGAGCGCGGCGTATTCGTCGATGGCGTTCGCCGCGTTTTTCAATGCGTTCACGCCATGTTCGCCTTTGAAATACCAGCCCGTGTGCTTGCGCATTTCGCGCGTCGCGGCACGGGTTCCCCTCAGATCCGCGATCATGGCGGCATGGCGGATGAACATCTCGACTTTCTCCGCCCTGCGCGGACGAAGCGCCTGAACCTCCGCCTCATCCGCACCGCCGAGGCATGCCAAAGCTTCCCGAAAGATCCAAGGATTGCCCAAAACGCCGCGTGCGATCATCACACCGTCACAGCCGGTTTGTTCCAACATGCGCACTGCATCCGCCCCGCTCATCACGTCGCCGCTGCCGACGACGGGCACGTTCAGCGCCGCTTTCACTTCGGAAATAACGATCCAATCGGCCCGTCCGCCGTAATACTGTTCCCGGGTTCTGCCATGGACTGCAACCGCCGCCGCTCCCGCATCTTCCATGAGCTTCGCGAACGCCGGCGCGTCGATCCTGCCGCCGGCAAAGCCTGTGCGCATCTTCACCGTAACGCCCTTGCCCGACCGCGCGGCTTCGCGGGCCATCCGTTCCACGATGCGGGCCGCCTGATCCGGGGTTTTCAAAAGAGCCGAACCCTCGCCGTTTTTCACGACTTTCGGTACGGGACAGCCCATGTTGACGTCGATCAGAACGTCCGTCTCCTCCGCGAGTTCTTTGACGGCGGCCGCCATGATCTCCGGTTCGCCGCCGAACAGCTGAATCGACGCGGGTTTTTCCTCCGCGCCGACACGCAACAATTCCTTTGTTTTCTCGCTGCCGTACCAAAGCCCCTTGGCGCTGACCATCTCCGTGCAGACCAAAGCCGCGCCCTGTTCGCGGCACAGCTTCCTGAACGGCGCGTCCGTGATCCCGGCCATCGGCGCGAGGATGAACGGATTCTCAATCGTCACATTCCCCACGCGGAAGGGGCGCGCGTTCACCGCCCCGTTCCTTCGGCGATCTCAGGCATTTCCGGTTGTTCCTCGGGGGAAATTTTTCTGTTCGGTCCGTATTTTTTGTTTTTCTCGTAGATGTAGCGCAGACCTTCCAAAGTCAGCATCTTGTCCACGTGATCTATGCAGCTCACGCCCCGGTTCATCATGTACGCGATGCCTCCCGTTGCGATGACTCTGACGGGTTTTCCGCTTTTCGCATAGACTGCCAATTCCGCCTTCATGCGTTTGCAGAGATACTCGATCATGCCCATGTGCCCGTAAACCAGACCTGACTGAATGCTCTCGCTGGTATTCTTGCAGATCGTCATCCCCGGCTCTTCCAATTCCACTCTGGGCAATTTCGCCGTCTTTTCAAACAGCGCGTCCGAAGATATCTTCAAACCGGGCGCGATGGATCCGCCCAGATATTCCCAATCCTCCGTCACCGCGCAGAATGTGGTGGCCGTTCCGAGATCGACAATGACGAGCGGCCCCCCGTATTTCGACAAGGCCGCCACCGCGTTGACGATGCGATCGGCGCCCACTTGCCCGGGATTGTCGTACTTGACGATCAGACCGGTTTTGATGCCGGGTCCCACGACGATCGCGCGGCGCCTGAAATACTTTGTGGACATATGCTGGATGCTGTACAGAACGGAAGGCACCACCGTGGATATGATCACATCATCGACGTCGCGCGGATCCAGCCCCTCATACGCAAAAAGCTGGTTGATGATCATCCCGTATTCGTCGGCGCTTCTGGAATTGAATGTTTCCATTCGCCAGTTTTGTATCAGTGCGCCGTCACGAAACACGCCGAGAACAATATTCGTATTCCCCACATCGAAAGCCAGTAACATCGTTATCCTCAATCCAAACCTGCGCTCCGCCGTCGCAAAAGCGCCGGCAGCGCATATTGCGGAAGACTACTTCAGCGAAACGAGTCCGTCGCCCGCGTTGACCGACGCGCCTTTCGCTGTGAGAATCGCGTCGACGACGCCGCCCTGCGGCGCCACGATCTCATTCTCCATTTTCATGGCTTCGAGAATGAGCAGAACATCCCCTTCCGACACCGCCTGTCCGGGGCTCACTCTGATATCGAGAATCGTTCCGGGCATCGGCGCGTCGACGACAGCGGCGCCCGCAGACGGAGCCTGCGCCGCCGGCGCGGGCGCCGGGGACGGGGCGGGCGCCGGAACGGGCGCCGGCGGAACGGGGACGGCCGCAGGGGCGGGAACCGCGGTTGCGGCGGACGTCACAACCGGAGTCCCGCCGACTTCCTCCACCTCCACCGCATACGTCGTACCATTTACCGTGATATTGTACTGCTTGCTCATTGTATCCTCCATTTCTGTTTCCATTGCCCATTGTTCGGTAGGATGCGCCGGATCGGCCAACGCGCCGTCCGGCCGTCGCGAAGACGTCGGCGGTTCCAAAACAGGATCGGATCCGAACCGACGCCGGATTTACATTCTGCGGACGTCTATCGATTCTCTGTTGCCGGCGACGCCCCAAGCGGGAATCAAGCCCGCCTTTCTGTCAATTTTGGCAATTTTGAGTTCCGTGCGAACATCGGAGCTCTCATAAGCGGCGATCGCCGCTCCGATGACGGCGATGCGCTCTGCGTCTTCGTAAGCGGCGACCGCCGCCCCGATCACCGCCGGCAACATCCCCGGATCAACGCCGCCGCTCGCGGACGCCGCCTCCTCAAACCGGATGCCGGTCGTCGCCTTTTTCTTTTTTTTCCCAAATAAGCCCATGCGACGCCTCCTATAGTGGGATATTCCCGTGCTTCTTGGCCGGAAGACTCTGCCGTTTGGATTCCAACATGTCAAAAGCGCTGACGAGCCGTTGCCGCGACGTCGCCGGCTCGATCACATCCTCCACATAGCCCATCTCCGCCGCCCTGTAGGGATTGTTGAATTTCTCCTCGTATTCCCGGACTTTCTCGCGGCGTTTGGCGATGGGGTCGTCCGCTTCTTTGATGTCATTTTTAAACACGATGTTGGCGGCGCCTTCCGCGCCCATGACCGCAATCCGGGCGGAAGGCCACGCGAAGACGATATCCGCGCCCAACTCCCTGTTGCACATGGCGATATAGGCTCCTCCGTAAGCTTTTCGGAGTATCAGCGTCACCTTCGGCACAGTGGACTCGCAATACGCATACAGGAGTTTCGCGCCGTGCCGGATGATGCCTCCCGTCTCCTGTCCGACGCCCGGCAGAAAGCCGGGGACATCCACGATGGTCAGCAGGGGAACATTGAACGCGTCGCACCGTCGAACAAACCGCGCAGCCTTGTCCGACGCGTTGATGTCAAGGCAACCCGCCGCCGTCTTGGGCTGATTCGCGATGACGCCCACTGTGTTTCCGGCCAAACGGATGTAACAGGTGACGATGTTCTTCGCGTAATGGCGGGCGACGTCAAAATATTTCCCGTCGTCCGCGATACCCCGAATAATGTCATAGATGTCATACGCCTTGTTGGGGTTGTCCGGAATGATTTCGTTAAACGCCGGGATCAGGCGGTTGATGTCGTCGTCCGTGGGTACGGGAGGCGCAATCTCAAGATTGTTGGACGGCAGGTAGGACAGGAGTTCTTTCACCTGCGCCAAGGTGTCCTCATCGTCCTTCCCCACGAAGTGCGCCACGCCGCTGACGGCATTGTGCGTCATGGCGCCGCCCAACTCCTCTGCGGATATTTCCTCGCCCGTGACAGTCTTGATGACCTGCGGTCCCGTAATGAACATCCGGCTCGTCCCGTCCACCATGAAGATATAATCCGTGATGGCGGGGCTGTAGACCGCGCCGCCGGCGCAGGGTCCCATGATCACGGATATCTGGGGGATCACCCCGGAGCTGATCGTATTGTTGTAGAATATCTTGCCGAAGCCGGACAGCGCGTTGACGCCTTCCTGTATTCTGGCGCCGCCGCTGTCGTTCAAACCCACGATGGGCGCGCCCATCTTCAAAGCCATATTCTGCACCTTGACGATCTTCTCGGCGTGGCATTCGCCCAACGAACCGCCAAGCACCGTGAAGTCCTGCGCATACGCATAGACCAACCGTCCGTTGACCGTGCCGTAGCCGGTGACCACGCCGTCCCCCGGCGCATGTTTGTCCGGCATGTCAAAATTATTGCTTCTGTGCGATACGAACACATCCAATTCCACAAAACTGCCCCCGTCAAAGAGCAGATCCATCCGTTCCCGCGCGGTGCGTTTGCCGGAAGCATGTTGCGCGTCGATCCGATCCTGGCCGCCGCCTATCGCAATTTCGGCCTTTTGCCGTCTCAGATCCTCAAGTTTTTGGTTTGCCATCCGCCCCTCCTTTTTGACTGTCCCGTTGACTGTCCCGCACCTTGGCCGGTATCCGACGAATCTTTCTGCCTGTCGCGCTCTTCCTGTGTTTCGGATTCGTCACGCTTTCGTCTTGGGCGATTTCGCCGGGCGCCGCGCTTTCTTCGCTTTCGCCGTCCTCCGCATCCGTCTCCGCGTCCTCCGCGTCCGTCGCCTCCGTCTCCGCCGCATCCGCGTCCGCCGCCTCCGCGCCGTCGCCTTCCTCCGCGCCGTCGCACGCTTCCGCTTCCTCGGCCTCCGTGAGCAACAATTCCGTTTCGGCAGCTTCTTTTGCGTTCCGTTCCTTGATGTCCGCCTCTTCGTCGCGCACTTTCTCCGCCAATTCCCCGATGGACATCCTGCCGGAGTAGAGCGCCTCGAACTGCTCGCCGTCCAAGGTCTCGATCTCCAACAGAGCCTCCGCGACGATATTGAGCTTTTCCATGTTCTTGCTCAATATCTTCTCCGCTCCGACGAAAGCTCTGTCGATGATAGCCTTGATCTCCTCATCGATCAGCGAAGCGACTTCTTCCGAATAGTTCTTGTGCGTGGTGAAGTCCTTGCCCAGAAACACTTCGTCCGACTGGCTGTAATTGACCGGTCCCAATTTTTCGCTGAATCCGTATTTGGTGACCATGTCCCGCGCGATCTCGGTGGCGCGGAGTATGTCGTTGCTCGCGCCGGTGCTGATGTCCTGCAGGGTCAGTTTTTCGGCGACGCGTCCGCCGAGCAGATGTATGATCTGCTCATCCATCTCTATCTTCGTCCCGTAATACTTGTCCTCTTTGGGCAGAATCATCGTAAATCCGCCGGCGCGTCCCCGCGGGATGATGGTGATCTGGTGCACCGGGTCGGTATTGGGAAGCGAATGCGCGACGACGGCGTGACCCGCCTCGTGAAACGCGGTGAGTCTCCGCTCCGCGTCGCTGATGACGCGGCTCTTCTTCTCCGGACCCGCGATGACTTTCGTGATCGCCTCTTCGATTTCATCCATGCGGATCTTGCGTCCGTTGCGTCTGGCCGCAAGCAAGGCGGCTTCGTTCAGCATGTTCTCGATGTCTGCCGGCGTGAAACCCGGCGTCCTGCGCGCCAACACTTTCGGATTCACGGCTTCATCCAAAGATTTGTTCCGCGAATGCACCTGGAAGATTGCCTCTCGGCCTTTGATGTCGGGAATGCCGATGACGACTTGCCGGTCAAACCTGCCCGGACGCAGAAGCGCGGGATCCAATATGTCCGGTCTGTTGGTGGCGGCAAGAATGATGATGCCCGAATTTTCTCCGAACCCGTCCATCTCCACGAGCAATTGATTCAGGGTCTGCTCCCGCTCGTCGTGACCGCCGCCGAGTCCGGCGCCGCGCTTTCTGCCCACCGCGTCAATTTCATCGATAAAGATGATGCAGGGGGAGCTTTTCTTCGCTTGCTCAAAGAGATCGCGCACCCTCGACGCGCCGACGCCCACGAACATCTCCACAAAATCCGAACCGCTGATCGTGAAAAACGGTACGCCCGCCTCCCCGGCAGCCGCTTTGGAGATGTAGGTTTTTCCTGTGCCGGGCGGCCCCACAAGCAAAATGCCCTTGGGTATGCGCGCGCCCAATTCATTGTATTTCCTCGGATTCTTGAGAAAGTCCACAACTTCTTCAAGCTCTTCTTTTTCCTCGTCCAGTCCCGCCACGTCGGCAAAGGTCACCTTGACGCCGCTGCCTTCTTTGTGCAAGCGCGCGCGGCTTTTGCCAAACTGCATCACTTTCCCGCCGCCGCCGGCGCCGTTGTTCATCATCATGTACATAAAGAACACGAGAGCCGCGATAATGAGCAGGGTGGGCAGCAGAGTCAGAAAAAGACTGCTTCCCTTGGGCGGCGGGCTGTTGTATTCCAACTTGCCGTCCGTGATCTGATCCCCGATGTACGCATCGTACAGCCAACTGATCTCGATAAGGCTGGATGTATAACATATGACCGTTTTGCCGTCGTCCAGTTTCGCTTCGATTTTCGTATTGACAATTTCGACTTCTTCGACATTGTTGGACTTGAACTCGTTGACCATTTCGGAAAAGGGGATCTCTTTGGGCCCCTCCCCTGCGGACGCCCCCCTGATCAAGATAGCCGTAACGACGGCGAGCAAACCGATCAATACAAAAAAACTGATGTTTCGATACGTGCGCTTCTTCAAATAGTGCTCCTGTTCCTGTTATTTACGACCCCGGAAACTCGGCGTCCGGCACCCGGCAACGGGGATAAACGGTTACCAAAAATTTTATCACACCCCGCACACGGATACAAGCAAAACACGCTCGGTATCCCTGTCCGGCGCGTATTTTCTTGTCTTGCGCTTTCCGGGTATCCAGAGCAGTTCATCCTCCGCCGCGAGCAGAACATGCCGTT
>JAISML010000148.1 GCA_031276775.1 Eubacteriales Family XIII. Incertae Sedis bacterium
GCATGGGTCCAATTGTCTTCGTTTGCCGGAACCGTGTCCATATGTCCGTCAAATAAGATGCTCTTTCTGTTCCCGACCGCGCGGCCCGTCAATTTGCAGACTGCGTTTCCGTAATCATCCAACCAGGCGTCGTCAAAGCCCAGACGCTTGGCTTCGCCATGGATCAGCAAAGCCACTGCGGATTCTTCGCCCGAATAGCTGCGCGTCCGAATGAGACGTTGACAGAAATCCAATAATTGTTCGTCGTTGACGTTACCGTTCATGCGCTCACCGCCTTACAACAAATCGTCCAATAGTTGCGCCATCTCTTCGTTTTCCAAAGGCGCCGACCAATTCAGCGCGATCACGTCCACGCCCTGCGCCGCGATCTCCTCCGCAAACATTTTGGCGCCGATGTTGATGATTGCGGGGCGGTCGGTCAAAAGTCCCTGTTGAATCGGCATCAGATCCCTCCTCTCCTGAAAGGCGGCTTGACAAACTCGGCGGCCAACAACGCCGCCGCCTTGCTGGTGGGCGCAATGATGCAGCCGGCCTCCGACAATTTCCGTTTCTGTTCGGCATAATTCTGCGGATCGCCCTCAACGCCGCACAGATACACGACACGCGGCAAATAGCGGCCTGATTTTTTCGCGATCTCATCCGCTTCCGCAAGACTTTCCGCCAATACCCCCGCCGGATCGGAGTGGCAGCCGTAACCGGTGATCGCGTCGAGCAGCAAGACTGCCGTTTCGGGATCTTCCGCTTCCCGCAAAATCCGCCTGTGCCGCAGATACGGTTCGATCATCGGATGGGGCTTCCCCTGCGTAAACACATCATCGCCCATGTCAATACAGCAATGTCCGCAACTCACCAAGACGTCGCGCATCGGTTGCACACCCGGCGCAAACACATTGGAATACACATTTCCGCAATTCAAAGAGGCAAGAATGGAAGCGCTTTCCCCGGTAAAGGTGCCTCCGCAGAACAACCCGCGCAGATATTTTTGATTGCCGCCGAGTTTTGCTCTTGCCTGAGTTGCCTGCGCCTTTAACGCAGAGATCATATCGGCCGGCGCATTGTCGCCAATCCGACCGTCCCGTTGACGCAACAGGGCAACCGCTTTCACCGCAGCATCCTCCAACGTGAACGCACAGTGAACATCACGATCCGAACCGGGTGAAATGCCCTCTCCGCCCAACAACGTGAAAACCACCGGCTTTTCAATGCAGGAAGCCACCTTTCGCATCGACGTCAATACGCCGGCGTCCGGCATCTTTGAAACGACGGCTATGACGTCGGTTGCGCCGTCCTCTGCCAAAAGCCGCATCCCCTCCATCGTCATGATCCCGCCGACCTCGTCCCTGACGTCGCGGGAACCGACGCCGATGGCATGACTGACGCCTTCCCCCAGATCGTGAATCAAGCAACTCACTTCCTGGATCCCGGTTCCGGATGCGCCGATCAATCCAATGCGTCCGCGGCGCACGGCATTTGCAAACGCAAGAGCCGCGCCGTTGATGATCGACGTCCCGCAATCGGGTCCCATGACCAACAGACCCTTTTCCCGGCCCTTGATTTTGAGCGCCCTTTCATCTTTCACGGGTACGTTGTCGCTGAAAATCATCAAATGCAAGCCTGCGTCCAAAGCTTTCTCGGCTTCGGTTCGCACATAAGCGCCGGGCAATGAAAACAGCGCGATATTGCTCTCTTTCTGCTGCGCAATTGCAGAATCCCATGAATATGCTTCCGGGATATGCCTGCCCGGCGTCGCGGATCCCGCGCCAACGATCATTTCCTGCGCCAACGCCAATGCCTCGTCGGCGGCTTCTTCACGCTCGGCCTGCACGACGATAAAGAGATCGTTGGCGGTGGCCGCTTCCACCGCATCGGTGCGCAATGCGCCGTTTCCCATGCCGGCCTTATTCTGAGCGGTGCCCATGAGCACGGCGATATCGACGACGCCGGGCCTGCGGGAAAGATCGCCGGCAATGCGCATCAGTTGGATGGAATCATAATACGTATTCTTTTGTACGACAGTTTTGACAAACATTTGGGTTGTCCTTTTCCCGAATTGCTTTTCCAAAGCGCGATGATCTTACTGTTTGTATTTTTCCGAAAATGCTCTCAATGCTTTCTCAAACGCTTCCATGGGCGGCCGGGCAAGCCCTACGCCGATTTGACCGCCCGTCTTGTTTGCGATCGCCGTGCAGATAATGGGCAGGATGCCCGAGCGCACGACTTTCCTGATATCGATGCCGAGAGGCGTTCCTTCAAAATCCAACATGGGTATCTGAAACTGCGTATGCTTTCCTTCCGAAATTTCGTCCATTTGACGTACATAATTGACCGCATCCGCCGCATTGCCCCCGACCGCCCGGCACATGGGCACGCTGGCGGCCATCGCGAAACCGCCCAGACCGACCGTCTCCGTAATGGCGCTGTCGCCTATGTCATGATTCGCGTTTTCCGGTCCGAACCCGGGATAATACACACCCTGTATCTCGGCGGCGGGACCGGTGAACCAGGCGCCGGGCAGTCCTGCCACGCGCAAACCCACCTGGATGCCATTCCGCGCCATAGCGGTGACAATCGTCGAATATTCAATGCCCATGCAAGCGTCTGCGGCGGCTTTCCCATAGCACATGCCAAAATGGAAGAAAAAGTGATCCGTCTCCGTCAAAAATTCGGCGATGCGCGCAACGGTTTCGCTGTCCTCGCTTGTACGGATGATCCAGGGCAATATCCTGCAGGTCCACAGCGCACTGCCCGCCGTCGGCCTGTTGTGGCATTCATCCCCCATGGTAAGGGATTGGGCGATGATCGGAAGTACCGGCATTTCACCCATCGCCCGGATTGCCCTGCCCAAAGCGGGACCCAGAACGCGTTCCACCCAGATCAAATTGTCATGCACCTTTTGGTTCCACGCTCCGTAAGCGATGCGATCCGGGGAAGGACCCTCATGCACGAGAATATAGGTACGGTAGTTGTTGTGA
>JAISML010000162.1 GCA_031276775.1 Eubacteriales Family XIII. Incertae Sedis bacterium
TTGCCGTTTTTGTCCATGGACTTGACGCTCGGCATCCGATCGCCCGTGAAGCATAATTCCGACGCGCTGTCCTCTTCCACGATGGGGATCATGTAACGGTAGGAGATATCCAACAATCGTCTGCGCTTCTCCCTGCTCATGATGATGCCGGTGGGGTCGTGAAAGCCTGAGCTTACGCAGATGAGTTTGGGGCGCTTTCGGTGGATCAACCGCTCCGCCATATCCAAGTTGAGCCCGTCGCGCTCCATCGGCACCGGCAACACTGTGGCGCCGCGCAGCATGAATGCTCTGTATATGTCGGGCGACGTCGGTTCTTCGACGATGATCGAATCATTTTTCTCGGTGAACAGTTCCGCGAGATAGCCCATGGCCTGATTTGTTTCATTGACCACAAGCAATTCGCCGGGGGATGCATTGAGACCGTTCATGCGCAGCATGGCGCAAAGAACCGCCCTCAGCGCGTACAGACCTTGGCGGTGGGAGAACGCGAAGATGTCTTCGTCCGGCGATTCCGTCAATTCCCGGATGATCGTTCTGATGTCCTCCGCAAAGTACGCCTCGGGCGGTACGACGCCGCCCGCAAATGAGATGTTGCGTCCGGTGCAGGATTGCGAAAACAGATCGTCAAACGTACTCTTGCAATCCGCCAATTCCTCCCGCATCAAGGCGAACCAGGGTACGCCCGGATACCGCCGTTCGGCGCCGTCCCCGGGGGACACGCAGTCCCCCGGGCGTCCGGACGGATCTGACGCGCGATCTTCATTCCGAAAACTTACGCGGTGCCCTTTGCCGCGGATGGCTTCCAGATAGCCCTCGCATCCCAATTCCTGGTAGACGCGGGTCACGGTATTTCGATGGACGCCCGTCATTCCCGCCATTTCCCGCTCGGATGGCAGAAACAGTCCATCATGCAGTTCTCCGCTCAGAATCGCCGCCCTGATCTGATTTGCGACTTGCCTGAATACGGGCGTCTGCGTGCCCTTGTTGATCTTGATGTTCATATTCTGTTGTATATTACCCTTTTTATGCCCTCGCCACAGATGCTCTTTTGGGTGTGTAAAATTGCCGAACCGATCGCGTTGCGCACGTTTTCGATGCGGCAATTTGAATTTGTCTGCGGAGACGCCCGAAAACCCTGCGTGCACGTTTCCCGGAATCTCCCTTTGGATCGTAACCATTATATCATCTATGCGCCATGTATGGTTTTTGGTTCAAAATTTTTCCGCGCCGATCTTTTGCGGACGGTTCCGAACCGCCCGCATCCCACATCTTCACACGGCTTGAATCAGTCTTTGTCTTTGCGATTTCCCCCCGGGGCTTCGTGCGCGCCCGAAAATTCCCCCTCCCCGGGCATTGCAAAATCGCAGTCGGTCAACCGGACGAGTTTCGTCCTCCGTTTGAACTTAAAGCCCAAATAGATCAGCATGAAGGCCGGGAAAAATCCGTAATAGATGAAGAGATCCGGCCAGTTGAAATCGAGAAAGACAAAATAGTTCGCGCCGAAGATGACCAACAGGCTCAAAGCCATCGCGAGGAAGGGTCCCACCGGGTAGAACTTTGATCGGTATTTCAGATCGTTCAGGGTGCGCCCCTGCGCGATCCACGCGCGCCGGAACCGGTAATGCGCCATCGCGATTCCGAGCCAAATGATGAATCCGGTTTGCCCCGACGCGTTGTAGAATATCTCATAGATCCGATCGACGCCGACGAAAGTGGTCAGACAGGCAAGCGCGCCCACCGCGCCCGTTATCCAGACGGCCAAGTAGGGTACGCCGCGGCGGTTCACCTTGTCAAAGCATCGCGGCGCTTGCCGGTTCAGAGACATGGCGTAGATCATTCTGGACGCCATGTACAGTGAGGAGTTCCCGCAGGACAGAACCGCCGTCAGAATGATGGCGTTTACGATGCTTGCCGCCGATTGGAAGCCCGCGCGCATGAACACAATGGTAAAGGGCGACATGGAAACGTCCTCCACGCTGCCGCCCAGCAGATTCGGATCCGTGAACGGCACCAGCGTTCCAATGACGAAGATGGCGCCGATGTAAAAGATCAAAATACGCCAGAACACCGAACGGATCGCCTTCGGTATCGTCTTTGCGGGGTCGTGCGCTTCCGCAGCCGCCAGACCGACGCCCTCCGTTCCCTGAAAAGAAAAGCCCGCGACGAGAAATACGCCGAGGATCGCGCCGAACCCGCCGACGAACGGCGCCTGTTCGGATCCGGACCGTTCCGTCCAATGACCGAATCCCACAGCCGGATCCCCCGTGAGGCCAAAGATCAGCAGGACCCCGACGAACAGGAACACCAGCACCGCGATCACTTTGATGCCGGCAAACCAGAATTCCGCTTCGGAAAAGGCCTTTGCGGACAGCAGGTTCAACGCCATCAAAAAAATGAAAAAAATGCCCGCCCAAAGCGAACCGGGCACGTTGGGAAACCAGTATTGCATAATGATTGCCGCGGCCACAAATTCCGCAGCCAGCGTAATCGCCCACGAAAACCAATAATTCCATCCGAAAGCCGCGCCCAACGCGGGGTCTATGAATCTGGACGCGAATGCCTGAAATCCTCCCGGGATCGGCAATTGGGTCGCCATCTCCCCCAAGGAAGTCATCATGCAGTATACCACCAAGCCCATGAGACCGTAGGCCAAAAGCGCGCCGCCCGGACCGGCGTCGTGTATGGCGTTGCCACTGGCCAAAAACAATCCGGTTCCGATGGCGCCGCCGATGGCGATCATGCTCAATTGCCGTTGCCCGATGCCTCGTTGCAATCGGCTCTTTCTTTCTGTGCTCATTGATTGTCCCTCCCAAAATCATCTATCGTTCCGATCTGCGGCAACAACCGGAAATCGGCGCGTCGTTCGTATCCTACAGGTATCATACGCTCAACAAGAGTCAATAATACAGTGCCGGTTGTTCGTTTTTTTCCTGTGCAGGGGAGGGATGTCGATGAATGAGGGGAAAAATCAAAGAAGTCGCTTGATTGTGGAGATCATTTCCTCAAAGCGCAACGGTTTTCCGAGATGCGCGTTCATGCCGGCCGCAATGCTTTTCTCTACGTCGTCTTTGAAAACATTGGCGGTCATGGCAATGATGGGGACGGTCTTCGCTTTCGGCGCGCCGCTTGCGCGGATGCGCCGCGTCGCTTCGTAACCGTCCATGCAGGGCATTTGAATATCCATGAATATGAGATCGAAAGCATCCGGGCTATCCTCAAAGATGCGAACGGCTTCCTGCCCGTTTTCGGCGGTCACGATGGACAGACCGGTGGGTTCGAGAAAGGCGAGGGCGATCTCCCGGTTGATCTCGATGTCCTCCGCCAAAAGCGCGCGGTATCCGCGGAAGACGTCTTTTGCGTCCCCCTGTTCCCCCATTGCCGTCTTCGCGTTTTCCGCGTTTTCTTCCGAAGCCGCAACGCGTTTCAGCCGCACCGTGAATGTAAATGTCGAACCTGCCCCGGGTTCCGATTCCACATTGATTTTCCCGCCCATCGCCTCCGTGATATGTTTGGAGATCGCAAGACCGAGACCGGTTCCGCCGTACTCCCGGGAGGTGCTGTTGTTCGCCTGTTCAAAGGAGCGAAACAGGCGGGACTGTTCTTCTTTCGTAATGCCGATGCCGGTGTCGGTGACTGCTGTCTCTATCGTGCATACGCCGTCTTCCTCTTTCAGCAACTGCGCTTTGATCGCGATGGAACCTCCCTGCGGGGTGAACTTCACCGCATTGGCCACGATGTTGGCGACCACCTGGGCGAGTCGCCGCCCGTCCCCAAAAAGCGCGGAAGGTATCCTGCTGTCTATGTCGGTTGTGACCACCTGCTGTTTTTCATCGATGCGAAACAGGTTGATGTCCAAGACCGTCCGCAGCATGTCGCTGAAATGAAACACCTCCTCCGAGAGTTCCAATTTCCCCGCTTCAATCTTCGACATATCCAAAATATCATTGATCACGCCCAGCAAATGGTTGGACGCTTCCTCGATCTTTTGCATGCGGTAGCGATACTCTGCGAGATCGGATGAGGATTTGGACAGGGCGGACATCCCGATAATGGCATTCATCGGCGTACGCATCTCGTGGCTCATCTGTGCGAGAAAATCCCCTTTGGCGCGCCCGGCTTCCGCCGCTTTCCGCTTCTCCTCCATATACATTTTGCTGAACATGACGCTGACCGGACCGATAAAGAAACCTGTGATGATGAAGGCGAAGATATTGTCCGTGTATTCCTGCGCGAAACTCAAACGGTAGATGCATTGCGGATAATGAAAATCGATGTAGTAGCATGCGCAGGCGATGATCAGGAAGATGGTGAGCAGTATGACGCGGCTCCTGCCGGTGATCAGCATGAAGATGATGGTCATGCACATGACAAAATAGGCGGAGATGCCGCTGTGTATACCGCCGTTTTGCAGGAAGATCACAGGGAACAGGATGTAGCAAAACACGATGACCGTCACCCACTTTCCCTGGGTGTGCAGCCGATACCGGTTGCTGATGACGACCAACAGCACGATGGAGAGGATCATTGTGGCTTTTACCGCCATGATGATCGCGTTGGAATGTTCGATGATGTGCGCGACGACCGACAGCAGGATCGAGAAAAACCCGACCAGGCAGATCATGTTCAGTACCCTGGCGTCAAAAGGCAGGTCGTTGGAATACACATACTGTTTCAGATATTTGTTCAGCCACTTCATGCCATCATCACCCATTTCCCCGAAAGGTTGCATCATCATTCTATCATGGCGCGCGGCGTAAG
>JAISML010000201.1 GCA_031276775.1 Eubacteriales Family XIII. Incertae Sedis bacterium
TCGCCTTGATCCTTTCTTCAACAAATGCTTTTCGGGACGCGACGGACGAACGAATTGAATTGATGATCGAAACGACAGCTCTGTCATTTTCATAACGGGTATTCACGATAGCGACGGAAGTTGATGTTTCGACAAGTCCCCGAATATCCGTACTCATATGTTGCACATTGCACGGCAGACTTATTAACAGCTGTGACAGTATCAACGCCCGATCTGCGGATAATGCCCTTTTATGGGTAATTTCCGGGATATTTGTAAGCGCCAAAGCCACATTCCGATCGGAATTGCGATATTCGTTTTTCAGCGCCGAATCAAGCCGCTCAATCTCCGCAGCCACATCTGCTCGGATGTCCGTCGCCACAGCGATAAGCGCGCGAGCGAAGTTGGGTATTACATTGTCTCTTGATCCTCCTTTCACATCGATCAATTGTACGCCAAACCGAAGTATTCCATTAAGCGCGCGTCCCAGTATTACGTTTGCATTCCCGCGCTCTTTATCTATGTCAACGCCGGAATGCCCCCCGTGAAGTCCCGTCACGCTGATTTCAAAAATTTCGCATTGATCGTCAATCTTTCCGATTGAAGACTCAAACCTTATTTCCGTCACACAACCGCCGGCGCATCCGGCGATAAATACGCCTTCCTCCTCAGAATCGAGATTGATCATGCGTCGTCCGCTCAACCTGTCACAATCCAATGCGGCGGCTCCGTCCAGCGCGTCCTCCTCCCCCGTAGTCAAAACCGCCTCAAGGGGCGGGTGACTGGCGTTTTGATCGTCGAGAAGCGCCAGTATCATGGCAATCGCAATCCCGTTATCTGCCCCCAACGTTGTCCCGTCGGCGAATATCCTTTCATTGTCGCGTTTGATCGTTAACGCGTCCGTTTTAAAATCATGCGAAGAATCGGGCAATTTTTCGCCGACCATATCAAGATGCCCTTGTAAGATAATCGCCGGTTCATGCTCACGTCCTGCGGAACCGGGTTTTAAAACCGTCACATTAAACGCATCGTCCCAGAAGACCGAGAGTCCGCGTTTTTCGGCGAAATCCACAACATAATTGCTGATGGCCGTTTCATTTTTTGAACAGCGCGGTATCGCGCTGATGTTTTCAAAATATCCAAACACCTTTTCAGGGTATAAACCTGCTAAAACGCCCATCATTCTTTTTCGCTCCCGTCTTATGTTTTATCGCTTCGCGCAACCTACGGATTGCCGCAACAGCAATCGCTTGTTTCCTATACACGATGATATACTTTCTTTCATTTACGTGCAAGCGGAACCTCATTGCGATCCACGTAAATCCCCAAACAAATTCCACATTATAATTCCCTGCGTCCTATCCTGTGGGCAGACACCGTTTTGGGGCAAACTGCAAATACAAAACCCCCGTAAAATCCCGTAAAACCGTGAATGTTGAATCGGAAAGGGCGATGTGCTACTATGTGAAGTGAAACAAAGAGGGATATGGGGACCGGAAAAACGCTGCCGTTTCCCCGAATGCCGGCTCCGATCCGGTATTTTTCGGAAACGGTGCAAGAAAACACCCCGCATTTTCGACACTATAAATAACAGGTGAATATGGACGAAACAAGAAAACAGGAAGAATGTTTGCTTGCGGAAAGGGCGAGTCAGGGCGACGGGAAGGCGTTTGAGCAACTTTTCACGCGAAACCTGAAGCTCATCATGTACGAGGTGCGCAAACGGCTTTTTTCGCGGGAAAGCAAAGACGCGGAAGATGTGGTGCAGGATGTGGTGCTGGGTATGTACTCCCATATCCGCAATTTGAGAAATCCCGAAGCATTTCGTTCATGGATGTACCGGATTATTTTTGTCACGTGCGCGTCGCACAACAGGATGGCGGGCCGCAAGCGTGAAAACATCGACAATCATGCGGATACGCTCGTGGACGACAGCCGCGAGGCGCGACCCTCCGGCATTGCCGAAGCGAATGAAAGAAACGCGCATATCCGGACGATGATCGGGCAATTGCCGGAAAAGCAACGGCAGGCGTTGTTTATGTATTACTATGCGGATATGTCATACGAGGAGATTGCGGAGGCGTTTGGCGTATCCGTCGGCACGGTTGGTTCCAATATAACCAGGGCGAAAGCGAATTTGAAGAAGCGGATGAAAAAATCGAAAGCATTTTCGGAAGAGAGATGGGAACAGGCGGATACCCTCGGCGGCATGGCGCTGGGCCCCGCCATCCTGTCCGCGCTTGAAACCGACGTGGACGCAACGATAACGGCGCCCCAGGTGGATGCGATGGCGAAGCTCTGCTGTGCGCGCCTTTCCGATTTCGCCGCTGCCGGGACGGGCTCGGCATGCGCCGGTCCCGCGATCGTCAAAGCGGGCGTCGGCGGGTTCAGGCTCGCGCTTATTTTGACCGCTGTTTCGGCGGTCGTCATCCCCGCTACCGTTTTCGGCTTTGACGTCATCAGCGACATGGGCGACGTCGCGCGGCGCGACGCGTCTCCCCCGATCACGGAAGAAACGGAGCCGTACATGCCCGATGTCGAGATCCGGCTGTCCGGCGAGGAAGGACTTCCGGGCAAGATCAATCCGTCCCGCGCGGTTCTGATCGTGGATGACGGGACGTCGATTCTGTGGCGCATCATGAATGGGGACGGCGTCACATTCGCCTCCGGCACGGACGAGGCGATAGAAAAAGACGCGTTCGCGCTTTCACCGGGCGCGTACGCCATCGAATGGATCATCGAAAACGAGACCGGAAAGCAAGCGATCGCCCGCCGGGAGTTTGAGATCGTCGAACATCCGGAACAATTGCGCACAGCCGGCGGTCCGGAGAACGCCGCGGCTTCGTCTGCATCTTCTTTGTGAAAATTCTTCAATTCATGCAATAATTCCCCGGGAAAAACAACATACTGTAATGTGGTTAAAGCAAAGAAGGCAGGTTTCCCCGCAAAGGGTTTCAAACCTGAAATTGCGGGTATGTATGATCGTGAAACCGATTGATCGGCACGAATCGCAAAAGTAATGAAAAAACCAAGCGGAATCAAAAAGGAGTGAATCAAGTGTCCAATCAAAATGAAATCCGGCAAATCAGCGCAAACGGCTGCGAAAATCATAAAAACAAAAATCAGAGCAGGAATCCGGTCGGAAGAAGGGTGTTGGCATCCGTCGCAACGCTCATTCTGATCGTCACGGCGTCGGTGCCGGCGCTTGTCTTGGCGGATTCCGCCGGGGACGGAGACGCATCCGCCGCGTATACGGTGCGTTTTTGCGCGAGCGGTACGCTGATCAAGGAGACGAACGTCGAAATACCGTCGGAAGCGCAGTCCGT
>JAISML010000007.1 GCA_031276775.1 Eubacteriales Family XIII. Incertae Sedis bacterium
GAATATCCCCCAGATCGCGCTTTCGCGCCTCTTTCTCCTGCGGCGTCAGCTCCAGTTTGGACAGCTCCGCGAGATATTCAATCAAATTGTCATCCACTTTCATCGTTTCCTCCGCAACAATCTTCGTGCCGGATGCCGTTTTGGCGGACAGCGCGCGGAATCCGATCCGCACGGCGCCGATCACGCCGTAACGCCGTCCTGCGTCCCGACGCGCGTCTACGCGCGCCCCGTTCCCAAGCCAAACCGGTCTTTCACCCGCTTCATCGTTCGTTCCGCGATGGCGTTCGCCCGTTCGGCGCCGTCTTTCAAAACGCGGATCAATTCTTCGGAATACCGTATTTCTTCGTACGTTCCCCTGATCGGCGCAAGCGAGGTCTCCACGATCTCGGCCAAGTCTTTTTTGAATGCGCCGTACCCCCGGCCGCTGTATGCGCGTTCCGTGCGCGCGATGGGCGTCCCTGTGAACGCGCTGTGAATGGTGAGCAGATTGCTGACGCCGGGTTTCCTGTCCGGATCAAAACGAATCTCCCCGTCGCTGTCGGTGGTGGCGCGCATGATCGCTTTTTTGATCACGGACGCGTCATCCAGCAGGGAGATGCGGCTGAGCGGGCTCTCGGCGCTCTTGCTCATCTTGGACGTGGGGTCGTCCAAGGACATGATGCGCGCGCCTTCCTTGAGAAAGCGTCCTTCCGGGACAACGAAAGTGTCAGGTCCGTATTTGTTGTTGACGCGGACGGCGATGTCCCGCGTCAACTCGATGTGCTGCTTCTGATCGTTGCCCACGGGCACGATGTCGGCGTCGTAGAGCAGGATGTCCGCTGCCATGAGGATCGGATAGACGAACAGTCCCGCCGGCGCGGATTCATTGCCGCGGCTCTTGTCCTTGAACTGCGTCATGCGTGAAAGCTCGCCCGTATAGGCATTGCACATGAGTACCCACGCGAGTTCCGCGTGTCCGGGAACCTCTGACTGCACGAATACGACGGAGCGGGCGGGATCGACGCCGACGGCCAAATAAAGAGCCGCCACATCGAGGATGTTGCCCCGCAATTCCCCGGGATTTTTCGGCAGGGTGATGGCATGCATATCGACGATGCAGTAGATGCATTCGTTTCCGTCCTGCAGTTGAACGAATTGCGCAAGCGCCCCCAAATAATTGCCGATGTGTATGTTGCCTGTGGGCTGTACGCCGGAAAAAACTCTCTTTGTCACTTTAAATACTCCGTTTTCAATTTTCTCTTGATGTCGTTTTCCATGCGCGATACCGTCATCTGGCTCACATGGAGCGTGTGCGCCACATCCCGCTGCGTCCTCTTGTGAATCAGCCTGCTCAGAAACACCAATTTTTCGTTTTCCGTCAGGCGGTTTATGACATTCTGAATGATCTCGGCGTCCTCAAGCTGTCGGTACCCTTTTTCGTCGATGCGCACAAATCCCTCCAGAACGTTGCTTTCCCCGTCGTCCCGCGATTCCTCCAGCGCCTGGTTCAGGGAATACGCATTGTAATTGCGCCCGCTTTCCATCGCCTCCAGAATCTCGTCTTCCGAATATCCCATATACGCCGAAAGCTCGGGGATCGTCGGGGGGCGGTTCAATTGGCGGCTCAGCTCGTCTTTGGCAAAGGGCAGATTGAGTACGATCTCCTGAATCGTGCGCGAAACTTTTATCGACCAACCCTTGTCGCGGAAATAGCGTTTGATTTCTCCGATGATGGTCGGAGTCGCGAAACTGGAGAACGCGTATCCTTTGGATGAGTCGAACCGCTCTACGGCCAAGACCAACGCCATGGAACCGATCTGATACAGGTCGTCGTAATCCACGCCCTTGTTCAGGTATTTTCGGATGAGAATGTCCACGAGGAAAAGATAATTTTCCACCAAACGATTCCTCGTCGCGACATCTTTGTTTTCCCTGTATTGCGCAAACAAAGCGAGGTTTTCTTTTTCTTTTGCCGTTTTTTCAGAAAGCATCTGCATTCCTCGCTATCCGGAGGCAATATATTTTACCATTTTGATCCGCGTTCCGCTTCCCACTTCGGAAAGGACATTCACTTCATCCATGAGCGCGCGGATAATGAATACGCCGAGTCCTCTCTCCTGCATTTGTCCCGGGGCAGGTTCCTCGTACCTGTCCGTGTCGAAGCCGATGCCTTCATCTTCCACCACAATTTCGATCCGGTCGTCGCACATCTCACAGACAACCCGGTAAGGCCGATCGGAATCCATATCGCTGTGACACACGATGTTGGAACAGGCTTCGGATACGGCGACCTTGATGTCCTCTATCGCTTCAATGTCAAAACCGACTTTGTTCGCCAAAGACGATACGGCAAGTCTGACCGTTCCGACATATTCGGGCTTGCCCGGCACCATCAGTTTAAGCGTATCTGACATTCTCTTCACCTGCCGCTTTCATTCGCCGCACAAGACCTTGTCAAGGCTTGTGATCCGGAGCAGTTTCTTCACGTTCTCTTTCGGTTCCCGGAGAATGATTCGGTGACCGTTTTCCTTTATCCCGCCGTAAACGCCGATGATCACGCCGAGCCCCGTGCTGTCGATATAGTTGAGGTTGCCGAGATCGAGGACGATGTCCGCCGGGGTTTCGGAGTAAGCGGATTCCAAGCGTGTTTTCAACTGTGAGGCGTTGGAAATGTCTATTTCACCCGACAGGCCGAATTGCCATAAGTGGTCCGCTTCATGGAAACCTCCGTTGATTGCAAAAGACATGTTCTTTGCCTCCGTTCTTTGCGCCCCGCGTCCGCATGAGCCGGCACAGGCGATCTTCTGCGTTTTGCCCGTTCTTTCTTACGCTTTGTCCGACGCTTCCGAGCCGTCCCCATCCTCCGCGTCGTCTGCGCGGGCCACTTTCGCCATGGCTATGATCTGCGCATCCTCTCCCACTTTCATGATCTTCACGCCCTGCGTGGCGCGGCTGAGGACTTTGACGTCGTCCGCGTTGATCCGGATGATGATGCCGTCGGAGTTGATGAGAAGCAGTTCGTCGTCTTCTCCGATGATCGTGGCGCCGATCAGTTCTCCCGTCTTTTTGAACTTTGCCTTGTTGTAGGTCAGCACGCCTTTTCCGCCCCTGGTCTGTACGTTGTACTCTTCCACGGACGTCCGTTTGCCGTAGCCGTTCTTCGTCACCACCAGGAGTTGTTCATGTTGTTCCGCAAGATCCATCGCCACGACTTCGTCATCCTCGTCCAACTTGATGGCGCGTACGCCGGCGGCGGTGCGACCCATGGAGCGCACGTCGTTTTCATGAAAAGAAATGCTCTTGCCGTTCTTTGTCACGATCATGACGATGTTTGTCCCGCTGGTCTGTTTGATGCCGATCATCTCGTCCCCGTCTTTCAGGTTGATGGCGATGAGTCCATTCTTGCGGTTGGTGTCGAACTGTGACAGAGGCGTTTTTTTGATCGTTCCCTTCTTCGTGGCGGCGATGAGATATTTGTCCTCCGGAAACTCCCGGATGGGCATGACCGCCGTGATCCGCTCCCGCTGCATGAGGTTCAGGAAATTGATGGCCGGCGTGCCTCTCGCCGTCCGCTGCGCTTCCGGGATTTCGTATGCTTTTATTTTATGCACTTTGCCGGTGTTTGTAAAGAACATAAGAAAATCGTGGGTGGAGGTGATGATCAGATCCCTGACAAAATCGTTGTCCCGCGTGGTGAGACCCATGATGCCCCGGCCTCCCCTGCGCTGCGTCTTGTAGACGTCGGCCTCGACCCTTTTGATGTAACCCAGGTGCGTGAGGGTGATGGCCACCTTGCTCTCTTCGATGAGGTCTTCGTCCTCAATATCCGCAGCGGCCTGGGTGATGGACGTCCTGCGCGCGTCGCCGTACTTTTTCCTGATCTCGAGCAACTCTTCTTTCACCACGCGCATCAGCTTGGTCTCGTCCGCGAGCAGATTCCTGTAATAATCGATCATCTTCTTGAGTTCGGCGTATTCCTTTTCTATCTTTTCCCGCTCAAGTCCCTGCAGACGGGCGAGCCGCATGTCCAAGATCGCCTGCGCCTGCGGATCCGAAAGGCGAAACCTCTCCATGAGCTTTGCTTTGGCGTTGTCGTAGCTGGCCCGGCTGGTTTTGATGACTTCGTCGATGTTGTCCAAGGCGATCAGCAGACCTTCCAGGATAGGCGCCCGCGCGTCCGCTTTGGCCAAATCGTATATCGTTCTTCGTTTTACGATGTCCTTCTGGTGTTTCAGGTATTCGGTCAGAATGTCATGGAGGTTCAGCAGTTTGGGTTCCCCGTTCACGAGGGCGATCATGATCATGCTGTAGCTTTCCTGCAACTGCGTTTGCTTGAACAGTCTGTTCAGCGTGATCTGGGGATTGGCGTCCCGCTTGAGCTCTATGACGATGCGCATACCCTCCCGGTTGGATTCGTCCCGCACTTCCGCGATGCCGTCGATCCTCTTGTCCTTGATCATCTCCGCTATCTTCTCGAGCATGCGGGCCTTGTTCACCTGATACGGGATTTCCGTGACGATGATCTGCTGTTTCCCCTTTTTCGTCTCTTCGATCTCCGTCTTGGCTCTGACGAGTACGCTGCCCCTTCCCGTGCGGTAGGCGTCCTTTGCGCCTTTCTTCCCCAGGATGATCGCGCCCGTCGGGAAATCGGGTCCTTTCACGATCTTGATCAGATCCTCGACGCCGGATTCCGGTTCATCGATCAGGAGGACGGCCGCATCGATCACTTCGCCGAGATTGTGCGGCGGTATGGAGGTGGCCATGCCGACGGCGATGCCGTTTGAACCGTTGACCAAGAGATTCGGGAACCGCGAGGGCAGAACGGACGGTTCTTTCTCGTCCCCGTCGAAATTCGGAACGAAATCGACGGTTTCCTTGTCGATGTCCCGCAACATCTGGAGGGCAAAGGGGGTCATGCGCGCCTCCGTGTACCGCATGGCTGCCGCAAAATCCCCGTCGACGGAACCGAAGTTTCCGTGACCGTCCACCAACATATAGCGAATCGAAAAGTCCTGCGCCATGCGCACCATGGCGTCATATACCGAAGAATCGCCGTGCGGATGGTATTTGCCCATGACGTCCCCGACGATACGCGCCGATTTCTTGTACGCTTTGTCCGGCGTAAGTCCCAGTTCGGACATGCCGTAGAGAATGCGCCGGTGTACGGGTTTCAGACCGTCGCGCACATCGGGCAGGGCGCGTCCGACGATAACGCTCATGGCGTAATCGATGTAGGAGCGCTTCATCTCGTCGTGTATCTCGTGCTGTTCCAATTTCATTTCATCTATCTGTTCCATGCAATCCCCTTTACTGTGCGTCCGCGGTTTGTCGCAAACCTGAAATGAAAACGCCCGTTCAGATGTCCAAATTCTTTACGTATTTGGCATTGTCTTCAATGAATTTTTTCCTTGGAGGCACCTTGTCCCCCATGAGCATGGTGAAGGTTTCATCCGCCGCCGCCATGTCGTCCACCGTCACCTGTATGAGCGTCCGCCTGTTCCAATCCATCGTCGTTTCCCACAGCTGTTCCGCGTCCATTTCGCCGAGTCCTTTGTATCTTTGGATGTCGAGCTTCCCCTCCCCCAAGTCTTTCAGGAGCCGATCCTGTTCTTTTTCGCTGTAGGTGTAATGGGTGTCCTTGCCCTTTTTCACGCGGTAGAGCGGCGGTTGGGCGATGTACACGTAACCGTTCTGAATAAGCGGCGTCATGTGCCGGAAGAAGAACGTCAGGAGCAAGGTTCTGATGTGCGCCCCGTCCACGTCCGCGTCCGTCATGATGATGATCTTGTGATAGCGCAGTTTGTCAATGTCGAATTCGGGATCGATGCCGCAGCCGAACGCCGTAATCATATTTTTGATCTCGTCGGAATTCAGCATCTTGTCCGTGCTGGACTTTTCCACGTTCAGGATCTTGCCCCTGAGCGGAAGGATTGCCTGCCGCGATCTGTCCCTGCCCATCTTTGCGCTGCCGCCGGCGGAATCGCCTTCCACGAGGAAGATTTCGGACACTTCAGGGTTCTTTTCGGAGCAATCGGCCAATTTGCCGGGCAATGTGCCGCCTTCCATCAGACTCTTTCGTTGGGTGTCCCGCACCTTGCGCGCCGCGATGCGCACCTTGGCGGCCTTGATGATCTTGTCCAGGATCTTCGCCGCCTGGGTGGGATGCTCTTCCAAAAACGCCATCAGACGCTCATTCGTGGCGGTTTCCACGAACCCGCGCATGTCGCTGTTTCCGAGTTTTGCCTTGGTCTGTCCCTCAAATTGCGGGGAGGACAGTTTCACGGAGATGATGGCCGTAAGTCCCTCCCGCACATCCTCTCCCGTCAGATTTTCGTCCTTTTCTTTCAGGAGGTTTGTGCGGCGGGCGTAGTCGTTGAACACGCGCGTGAGGGAGGATTTGAAGCCCACCAAATGCGAGCCGCCTTCAATGGTGTTGATGTTGTTGGCGTAGGAAAAAACCGTTTCGTTGTAACGCTCGGTGTACTGCATGGCCACCTCGATTTCGGTGTCCTCTCCGCGCTTTGCCTCGAAATAGATGATGTCCTCATGGATGGGCGACTTGTTTTCGTTTTGGTGCTTCACGAATTCGCGGATGCCGCCTTCGTAATAGAATTCCTCTTTTTTCTTTTTGCCGTCCCGTTCGTCTTTCAGACTGATTTTTACGCCCTTGTTGAGGAACGCCATCTCGCGGAGCCGATGCT
>JAISML010000051.1 GCA_031276775.1 Eubacteriales Family XIII. Incertae Sedis bacterium
CCGCCGTCACACCGTATCGGGACCGCACAAAGACGACATGAAAATCATTGCGAACGATGTGGATTTGAGACATTTCGGTTCATCCGGCCAGCAACGCACAGCGGCTTTGTCGCTGAAACTCGCGGAACTGAGGATGATAAGGGAAGAGACGGGGGAGGAAGCGATATTGCTGCTCGACGATGTGCTTTCCGAACTCGACGAGGAAAGACAGAAATATCTCATGACATCCTTTGAAAAAAACCAATTGTTCATCACCACAGCGGGGATGAATGAGAATACGAGAAAATTCTTGTCAAAGGGAAGCGTCTACGAAGTAAAATCGGGAAAAGCGACGCTCGTGGAGAGGGGTGAGAAATGTTAATTCCATTTTTTGTTCGTTGACACGGTGTTTTGCATGAATTATAATTGTAAGGCGTATCTTACCGCATGAAATGTCAAATTGAAATTGAGATTTTGACGAAAAGAAATACAAGAAACGTATCAGGGGCGAAAAAATGACGAACGGACAAAAGAGGGACGTTCGCCGGATTTTTCCCTCGGAGGAAGGAGAATTTGATCGCATGAAAATGACATATCAGCCAAAAAAAAGACAGAGAAAAAAGGAACATGGTTTCCGTAAGCGAATGAAGACGAAAAACGGCAGAAATGTATTGAAACGTCGCAGGGACAGAGGAAGAAAATTGCTTTCCGCGTGAGTGGAAGAGATTTTGCTTCCGACGCAACGGGCAGATGCGCAGACCTGACATCATTCGGAACAAAAAGGATTTTAGCAGACTTTACAGCAAAGGAAAATCCGCGGGAGGAAAATACATCGTTCTCTTCCACATCAAGAACGGTTTGAATCACAGCCGTCACGCTTTCCTTGCCAGCAAAAAAGTCGGGAAAAGCGTTCAAAGGAACAGAGCCAGAAGACTTCTTCGCGAGAGTTATCGTACGCACGAAAGCCGAATAAGACAGGGATACGACATCCTGTTTATCGCAAGAAAGACGATGGAAGGCGTGAAATGCGGGGAAGTCGAGAAATCCATGTTTGCAATGCTCAGAAAGAGCGGTTTGTTGATATGAAGATCGTTTTTGTCGTCCTGATCAAAGGGTATCAAAAATTCATTTCGCCTTTTCTTCCGCCGACATGCAGATTCTATCCGACCTGTTCCGAATATTTTGTGCAAGCGTTGGAAAAATACGGGTTTTTAAAAGGAAGTTACCTCGGAATCAGGAGAATTTTGCGTTGCCACCCTTTGAATCCCGGGGGTTACGATCCCTTGAAGTAACGGAAGAATAACGGAGGAAACATATTGGATTTTTTTGGTTTTGTTGCCAAACCTTTGGGCTATCTGCTCACCGGAATCTATGACATCGTCGGAAATTACGGAATCACCCTGATCATTTTTACGGTCATCGTCCGGCTGTGCCTGTTTCCGCTCTACGCCAACCAGATAAAACACCAGATGAGAATGTCGGAAGTCCAACCCAAAATACAGGAAATTCAAAGGAAGTACGCAGGCAACAGGGAGGAGATGGGCCGCAAAATGGCGGAACTCCAAAAAGAGGAAAATTATAACCCTGCCCGCGGTTGTCTTCCCATGTTGATACAAATGCCCATATTGATCGGGCTGTTTACCTTGCTTCGGGATCCCATCTCCTATCTGGCAAAAGGGCACGCCGATATGATTTTGGCCGTACACGAAAAATTCTTTTGGATTCAGGATTTGAGTCAGACGGATCTGTGGGCGCTCCCCATTCTGGCGGGCGTCGCGACATTTTTCTCGTTTTCGTTGACACAGGCGCAGAACGCACCCGGGCAAGCGGCCAACCAAATGGCGGGCATGATGAAGATGATGAAATATTTCTTTCCCGTCATGATCGTATGGATGGGGCGGTCTTTCCCCGCCGGTCTGACGCTCTACTGGTTCATCGGAAATATCTGCAGCATCATTCAAAATCAGATATTGCGCGTATGGCGGAAGAAATTGGAGCAAAAGAAAGAACAAAAGGGCAAAAAAAAGAAGTGAGAAAAAGCGGACGGAACGGAAAGACCAAGAAAAAACATAGGCGTACGCAATGAAAAATCCCGGCGCGGGCTGCATGAAACGGGGCGGGCGCCAAGCAGGACAAAGGGAAGAAGAAGATGGAATTCCGGGGATACGGCGCGGAACCGGAAAAGGACAAACAAAGGAGAAGAAGAATGGACTATTCCGAAAAATGGGGCAAGGACGTCGATGAGGCGGTGAGACTTGCGCTGGAAGACTTGGGTCTTACGGAAGATCAGGTGATGGTTACCGTGTTGGAAGAACCGTCCAAAGGTTTTCTCGGATTGGGAAGCAAACTTGCCAAAGTGCGGGTGGAAAAGATCGTTGTCGAGGAAGAAGAGAAAGAAGCCGGTGCGGCGAACGGGAAAGAAAGCAAAAAAGCCAACCGGGATTTGAGGAAGAAAAGCCGTCCGCAGACTGCGGGGAGAAGCGGCGCGCCATCCGGAGGACGGGGCGGAAACGACGGAGGTTCCCGCGGAAATGCCGGCGGCGCAAGAAAAGAGCGCGGCGGGAGCGGCAGGAACGAAAACGAGAGAAACGCCGGGAACGCGGGAAAGACCGGAAACGAACGGCGCGGAGGCGGCGTACGGCAAGTCTCCTTTGAAAACCATGAGGAGTTTGACGATTTTAATTTTTCGGACAAGCCGCTGTTGAGCGAACGGCCGGAGAATCTGAAAGAAATAGAGGACAACGAGGCGTCTTTGTTCCTGAAGGACATCATCGCCAAGATGCGTTTGGATGCGACCGTTAAAACGTTTATAAACGATGAATGCACCTTCGTTGAAGTTTCCGGCCCGGATTCCAAGACTGTCATCGGAAAACGCGGACAGACATTGGACTCGATCCAGTATCTGACGAACTTGGTCGCCAACAAGGACAAAGAAACGTACCAACGCGTGATCATCGATGTGGAAGGCTATCGATCAAGAAGGGAAAAAACCTTGGAACGGTTGGCGGTCAAATTAGCCAGGAAAGTGCAAAAATCCGGAAGAAACGTTCGTTTGGAACCGATGAATCCCTATGAAAGAAAGGTGATCCACTCCACATTGCAAACTTTCGACGGCGTGTCGACGAGAAGCGAAGGGGAAGAACCCTACCGAAGGGTCATCATCGAAAAGAAATAAGCGGCGGCATTTTCCGCAGGTGGTGTGAATGGGTGAAACAATAGCGGCAGTCTCCACCGCTTACGGCGAAGGCGGCATAGGCATTGTGCGAATCAGCGGCGCGCGCGCGGGGGAAATCCTCGGATGTTTGTTTTGCCGCCCCGGGAGTCCGGGACGGGGGGCGCGTTCCCCCGGGATCGGGGAAACAAACGCCGCAAAGACGTTTGCCTTTCAAAACAGGAGGATGCACTACGGACATATCATCGACCCCTCGTCGGGTGAAACGATCGACGAGGTGCTTGCCGTGTACATGCGGGCGCCGCACACGTACACGGGGGAGGATGTGGCCGAAATTCATTGCCACGGAAGCGTTGTCTCCCTCAGAAAGATCCTGGAAAAAATACTTGCAAGCGGTGCGGTTCCCGCAGAGCCGGGCGAGTTCACAAAGAGGGCTTTTTTGAACGGGCGCATCGATCTGGCGCAGGCCGGCGCCGTCATTGACATGATAAGAGCCAAGACGGATCGGGGATACGATGCGGCTTTGGGACAATTGGAAGGACGTCTTTCCGCGAAAATCTCCGACGTGCGGGAAATTTTGGCGGACGCCTGCGCGGAAGCGGCGGTGAATATGGATTATCCCGATGAGGACGACGCCGCAGGCGATGAAGCCGCCGCGCGTTCCGTCGAAGCGCGTCTGACAAAGGCAAAGGCAGCCATGGACGCGCTGATCGCGACCGCCGACGCCGGCCGCCTGATCGTGGAGGGCATCCGCGCCGTGATCGTCGGCAAACCCAATGTCGGAAAGTCTTCCCTGCTCAACGCCCTTTTGCGCGAATCGCGGGCGATCGTGTCCAAAACGCCCGGAACCACGAGAGACAGCATAGAAGAATATCTGAACATAAAGGGTATTCCCGTCAGACTTACGGATACGGCAGGCATCCGTGACGCCGAAACCGATCTCGAGGCCATGGGAATCGAGCGATCAAAGGATGCGTTGCGCAAAGCGGATATCATTCTGCTCACCTTGGACGGAAGTCTGCCCTTGTCGGCGGCGGATCGGAAGATCATCGCCGAACTCGCGGGGCGGTTGACTGGGGATCGCGCAGATTCGGAATGCGGGACGGTGATCGCCGTGATAAACAAGCGCGATCTGCCGGAAGCGATCGACAGGCAGGCGCTGGCGCTCCTGCTGCCCGGCGTCGCCATGGTCGGCGTATCCGCAATTACGGGGGAGGGTACGGAGGAAATCGAGGATCGTATCGTTTCGGCCGTATACGGCGGCAAAGCGAGGAAAGGGGAAAGCGTCATGGTGACCAACGCCGCGCACAAGTCCCTGCTTCTCCGCGCAGCCGCGAGTACGGAAAAAGCCTTGGAAATGCTGCGGATCGGAGAGGCCTTGGATTTTGTGGAAACGGACATGAGGGAAGCGTATGACACCTTGGGCGAAATCACGGGACAGACGGTCACAGAAGGCATCCTGGACAGGGTTTTTTCGAAATTTTGTGTGGGAAAGTGAAGAAACCGGATCGCCGTGTTCAACATCCGCGCAGCGCCGGGGGTTCCGCTCGGTCTCGGCGGATCGCGCCAATCCTTGATCGGCAATGTTAATGTTTGTGCGGAGAAATGACGGTAAAAGCGTTTGGTGAAACAGACATGTATGATGTGATTGTGATAGGCGCCGGTCACGCGGGCTGCGAGGCCGGGCTTGCCGCCGCGCGCTTGGGAAAAAAGACGCTCATGCTCACAATCAGTTTGGAATCCGTCGCCATGATGCCCTGCAATCCGTCCATAGGCGGCACAGGCAAGGGGCAATTGGTCAGGGAGATCGACGCCCTCGGCGGTGAAATGGGCATCAACATCGATAAGACTTTCATCCAGAGCCGCATGCTGAACGCAACCAAGGGACCCGCAGTGCATTCCCCGAGGGCGCAGGCGGACAAGCAGCGTTATCATGAACAAATGAAACATACGCTGGAAAAACAGGAAAACCTGATATTGCGGCAGGGCGAGGTGACGGAGCTTCTGTTCGAGGAGCCTTTGCGCGTGACGGGCGTGCGCCTCAGAACGGGCGCGGTGTACGGCGGAAAAACCGTGATCCTCGCGACAGGCACCTATCTCAACGGCCGGATTCACGTCAGCGGGTTTTCCTGGCCGAGCGGTCCTTCCGGTTTGACCCCGTCCCTTATTTTGCCGGAAAATTTGAAGAAAAACGGGTTTGTCCTGCGCAAGTTCAAGACGGGCACGCCCGCCAGAGTTCTGTCGCATACGTTGGACTATTCAAAGTTGCTGGAACAGAAAGGCGACGGGAATATCAGCCCATTCTCTTTCATGACTGACGATCCGGGGGAAAACAAACGATCCTGCTGGCTCACTTGGACCAATGAAAAATCCCATCGAATCGTGGCTGAAAACATTGAAAAAACCGCGCCGTACGGCGGATACACCACAGGCGTCGGTCCCAGGTACTGCCTTTCCATCGAGGACAAAGTCAGCCGCTTCCCGGATCGGAGGCGGCACCAGCTGTTTTTGGAGCCGGAGGGGCTCTCGACGGAGGAGGTATATGTACAGGGCATGAGCACCAGCCTTCCCGAACATCTGCAGCTCGCGTTTTATCGATCCATCGAAGGTTTGGAGCGCGCGGAGATTTCCCGTTACGCCTATTCCATCGAATACGATTGTTTGGATCCGCTGTCCCTCACGGGCGCACTGGAGCATCGCGAAGCGAAGAATCTTTTCTGCGCGGGGCAGATCAACGGCAGTTCCGGTTACGAGGAAGCGGCGGCGCAGGGCTTGATGGCGGGCGTCAACGCCGTACGCAGGATCGACGGCAAAGAGCCTTTCGTTCTCGACAGGTCAGAGGCTTACATCGGCGTCCTCATCGACGATCTGACGACAAAAGGCACGGACGAGCCTTACCGGATCATGACTTCACGAGCGGAATTCCGGTTGGCGTTGCGCCAGGACAACGCTGATATCAGGCTGACGGAAAAAGGCAGGGGGATAGGACTTGCTTCACAGGACAGACACGAACGTTATTTGAGAAACAAAAGGGAAACCGAAGAGGAAATGCGGAGACTCGGGGGCGTCGTTGTGCCGGCGCGCGAGGCGGCGGAATTTCTCGGCCGTCTCGGCAAAACGTCCGCCGGAACGACGGATGCGCCGGTCACGGGCGCATCCGCCATATCCTGCGGCAAAACAACGCTCGCCGCTCTCCTGAAAAGACCGGAAGTCACCTATGACAATCTGCGGGAGATCGACCGGGACAGACCGGACGTATTGGCTTATGCGCGAAAACAGGCGGAGATACAGATCAAATACGAAGGCTACATAGACAGGCAGAACAAGCAAATAGAAAAATTTAAAAAGCTTGAAAGCAAGAGAATCCCGCAGGGAACGGATTACTATTCGTTGAACGGTCTGCGCCCGGAAGCCGCGCAGAAACTGAGCGACAAAAGACCGGTCTCCATCGGGCAGGCTTCCCGAATATCGGGCGTTTCGCCCGCCGACGTCAACGTGTTGCTGATTCACTTGGCAAGGAAAGCGGAGGGCGGCAAGCGCCATGGACGGTAAAGCGGAAAGACTTGCGCAGGGGCTGCGTACGCTCGGCGTTCCGAATGCAGGGAGCGCCGCGTCCGCGATGGAATATTTTATGAGCCTCGTACTGGAACGCAACGAAGTGATCAATCTCACATCCGTCACGGAGGAACGGGAATTTGTCGAAAAGCACTTTTTCGATTCCGTTTCCTGTTTCGGTTGGCCTGAAATAGAGGATGCGAAGCAGGTCGTCGATGTGGGGACGGGCGCGGGGTTTCCCGGCATTCCGCTCGCCATCGTTTTTCCCGAAAAGCGGTTCCTGCTCATTGACGCGCTCGGAAAGAGGATCGATTTTCTTCGGGAAGCCGTCGCCGCGCTGCAACTTGAAAATGTTTCCCTGCTTCACAGCCGCGCGGAGGAAGCGGGAAGAGACCGACAATACAGGGAACGTTACGATCTCTGCGTGAGCAGAGCGGTGGGCAGACTGTCCGTGTTGTCGGAATATTGCTTCCCGTTTGTAAGTCCCGGCGGTTTTTTATATGCGTACAAGACGATGAACGCGATGACGGAGATAGAGGACAGCCGCTTGGCGCGGCAATTGCTCGGCGGCGCGATCGAGGTAGACGTAAGACCGACGGGCCGGGCGCTTGACTGCGGATCCGAAACCGAAACGGGAAGCCCCCACGGGAAGTCCCTGCCTGACGGCGCAGCTTGCGCAGAAGCCGAACCCGGGAACCGAAAAAGACGCAAAACGGATGCGAAAGACGATCATCCGCGCAGATATGAACACAACATCATGGTTATGAAAAAGATCCGCGCCACACCCCTCGCATACCCGCGGAAAGCGGGGACCCCGGGTCGCGCGCCCCTGTGAGGGAAGAAGCGGGGATCCCCGCTTCTTCCCTCACCGTCATCGGTTCAGCGTCATCGGTTCAGCCAATCCCGCGGCGCCGCTTTCTTACGTTTTTCCAACGCCATTGACCCCATCGTCTTTCCCGCCGTTTCCGGCACGCTTGCTTACTTGAATATCGCCGCCAACTGTGAGCGTGACGATATGCCACGGAATGAATTTGCCACTGTTTTTGACGGCCTTTGCCGCCGCCTGTTCGATGCCGCCGCAACAGGGGACTTCCATCCGCACTGCCGTGACGGATTGAATGTCGTTTTCTCTGATGATTTCCGTCAGTTTCTCTGAGTAATCCACACCGTCGAGTTTCGGACAGCCAATCAAGGCGACTTTGCCGCGAATGAATTCTGTGTGAAACGCGGCGCGGGCATAAGCGGCGCAATCGGCGGCAATGAGAAGATTTGCGCCTTGGAAATACGGCGCCGCCGCCGGAACCAATTTGATTTGAACAGGCCATTGACGTAACTCGCTTGCCGTATCGGCTACCGGCCCTGCCTCATCACTTGCCCGTGGCATCATTCTTGGCGTACTGCCGGGACAACCGCCGCCGTGTCCGGCTTTCGCCATGGCAACTGCTTTTTCGTCATAACCCATCGCTTCGCGTTCTTCAAAAGATATTGCGCCTGTCGGGCAGGCCGGAAGACAATCGCCCAGACCGTCACAGCAGTCTTCCCGGAGCAATTTTGCTTTGCCGTTCACCATGCCTATGGCTCCTTCGTGACACGCTTCGGCGCACATCCCACATCCATTGCACTTTTCTTCGTCGATTTTGATTGTCTTCCGCAACACTTCCGTCACCTCCTTGACTTGAGGATGTGAGTATATTAAAATTGGGACGATAAGTCGGTTGGAAATCCAACGAATGGGGGAATTGTTTTGAAAAATATTTGTGTGCCAAAAAACTGTCCTCTGTTCTTTGGCATTGACGATGGTGATTTGACTTCGCTGCTTGCCTGTTTGTCCGGCACGGAGAGGACGTACAAAAAAGGCGAAACCGTGCTATTCGCAGGGGATAAGCCAACTGCTGCCGGCATTGTTTTGTCGGGAGCTGTTCATATCGCCAAAGAGGATTATTTCGGGAACCGCAATATTATTGCGGAGATTGGCACAGGCGGACTATTCGGGGAAGCGCTTGTCTGCGCCGAGGCCGAAGCCGCGTCCGTCACTGTAACCGCCGGCGGGAATTCAAACATCCTGTTTGTCAATTACAACAGAATCATAACCACCTGCCCGTCCGCCTGCGCCTTTCACGCGACGCTGATACGAAATATGTTGCGTTTGCTTGCGCTGAAAAACATCTCGCTCGTAGACAAACTTGAACACGTTACCAAGAGAACGACACAGGAAAAAGTATTGTCGTATCTGTCCGGGCAAGCGCAGAAATGCGGAAGCAATGTGATTGAAATACCGTTCAACAGACAGGAGATGGCCGATTATTTATCGGTTGAACGAAGCGCATTGTCGGCAGAATTGTCACGGTTGCGGGACGACGGGGTTATTCGGTTCCGAAAGAACAAATTTGAGTTACTTGTTTCCGAATAGCAAAAGGCTTTTCGCCGGTCCCGATTTTGCGGCAACCGAACACCTTTGACAAAACCAACGGCGGCGAAGGGGTTAGGTATTGCAACCCCCGTACGAAAGCCACAATGCAAAGAAGCGACGACAGTTTCTCTTTTGCATTGCACCAAAGACCGCACACAAAGCGAATATGGAATATGATACTATAAATGGAACAATATGTAACGTACTTCGCCTGCGGTTTTTGTCCGCGGACCGCTTCCCGAACCGCAGCAGCGCCGCCGCCTCCAACCATCGGACAGAACTCCCGGCAGGAAATGTTTCACGTGAAACATTTTGTCAAGGTGTGGATTTATCCGCAACGAGGTAGTATAATGATCGAAAAGAGAGAAAAGGATTGAGAGGATTGATGTGTTGCGGCCCGTAAATCCGAACAGTGGGCGCGCACCGTGTTCCGCGCCGAATCGAAGACGCCCGGCGCGATGCAATCCGGATACGTGCAAACGGTGTCTGCGCGGGACGCGCGGAAGCGCAACGCAAACGTAGTTGGGAGGAGATCGGAGTGGGAAAAACGATAGCGATATTCAATCAAAAAGGGGGAGTGGGGAAAACCACGACAAACATCAATCTTGCGGCATGCCTTGCTTTAAAAGGAAAAAACGTACTGATCATGGATATCGATCCGCAGGGAAATACGACGAGTGGGATGGGCATATCCAAGAAAGGACTTGAGTACACCATGTATGAGGTTCTGATGGATGAGAACCCCGATCCGACGCTCGCCATTTTGAACACCTCCATCAACAAACTGAAAATATTGCCTGCCAGCGTGCAATTGGCCGGCGCCGAAATCGAATTGGTTCAATTGGAAAAAAGGGAACACCGTTTAAAGAAAGCAGTGGACAAGATAAGGGACGATTACGAATATCTCTTCATAGACTGCCCTCCGTCTTTGGGTCTGCTGACCATCAACTCCCTGACGGCGGTGGACAGCGTTTTGGTTCCGATACAATGTGAGTTTTACGCGTTGGAGGGGGTCAGCCAACTGATGAGCACCATCGATTTGGTAAAACAAAACCTGAATCCGGGTTTGGAGATACAAGGCGTCATCCTAAGCATGTTTGACGGGAGAACAAATTTGTCCATACAGGTCGTCGAAGAGGTGAAAAAGTATTTCAGGGACAAAGTGTACACGACCGTTATTCCGCGGAATGTAAGGCTCGCCGAGGCTCCCAGTTACGGAATGCCAATCATGGAGTACGATCCGAAATCCAAGGGGGCGGAAGCGTACATGGAATTTGCGGCGGAATTCCTGGAAGCGGAAGGTGAAATCTGATGGCGGCGCAAAGAAAAAAGGCCCTTGGCAAGGGATTGGATGCGTTGTTCGGTGAAATGAACGTATCCGTGTCCGCAACGCGAAACAGGTACGGTGAAACGGAGACGGAACGCGACATTGTCTACGTGGACGTCAACAATGTAAAACCGAACGCGATGCAACCCAGAAAAGATTTCAACGAGGAAGCGTTGCGGCAATTGGCCGAATCCATCAAGGCGCACGGCGTTATTCAGCCCGTCATGTTGCGAAAAAACGGGCAAGGTTATGAATTGGTCGCCGGGGAAAGGCGGTGGAGGGCTGCCAGAAAGGCGGGATTGAAAGAGGTTCCCGCAATCGTTCGGGATTTGAACGAAGAAGAAAACGCGCTTTTTGCAATCATAGAAAATATGCAGAGGGAAGACTTGAATCCGATGGAGGAAGCCGCCGCGTTCAAAAATATCATGACCGCTTACGGCATGACGCAGGAAGCGGTGTCGCAAAGTGTGGGAAAAAGCAGATCGCACATTGCCAACACGCTCAGATTGCTGAAGCTGCCGCAGGACATCCGGGAGATGATCGTTCGCGGGGATTTTACGCTTGGCCATGCCAACGCAATCGGAGCGATCAAAGATGCGAAACGCCAGACGGCGGTCGCCCGCCAAATTGTCAGAGAGTCTTTGTCCGTCAGAGAAGCGGAAATCCTTGCGGCAAAGGAATTGGGCAAATCCGTCTCCGGGAAAGGACGGAGGGCGAAGCCGAGAATGAAAAACGAAGAAATCCGCAGCATGGAGGAAGAACTGACAGGTTTGCTCGGAACAAAGGTCGCAATCGGAAACAACGGAAAGAATACAATCATTGAAATACACTGTTACAGCAGGGCTGTGCTGGAAGGCGTCATTGATGAACTTCGCGCGTTGGGAAGATAGAATGCACGGGCATGACAAAGAAATATGATTGTGTTTTTCGGCGTATGGTCGAGAATTTGGACAACCCGATCATACTGCTTGACGAGGGGCGGAATATCGTATACGCCAACCGGTCGGCAGGGGATATGTTCGGGGACATTTCCGGAAAATCATGGGAGTTTCTGTTCGGATCCGGCGCAACCGGCGCCGGAAACGCCGCAGAGGCGCTGATTCGGGGCGCCGACGCGGGACGCACGGAAGCGGTTCTTGCGGATGTGACTTACGACATGCGTTTTTCGCCGGTCTCCGATGGGGAAGGTCTGAATTATGGTGTGGTAATGTTGGAAGATGTTTCGGAGAAGCGTCATTTGGAAGATCGCTTAAAGCGCAGCATGGAGAAGCTGAAAAGCGACACAAGCATTGCAAAGCATATTCAGAGCAGTATATTGCCAATAGACGATGAATATTGGAATTCCATAAAGATAAACGCGATATATCTGCCTGCGGACGACCTTGGCGGGGATGTTTTCGACATCGTGAGACTGAGCGAGGAGGAAACGCTGCTCTATATCGCGGACGTGTCGGGCCACGGCGTCCAGGCTTCGCTTTTGACGGTGTTCCTTCGGGAAAATGTGCGCGCGAAAGCGGATGCCGCAAAAGAGGGGTTGGAACTTCTCGTCAAGGAACTCCTGAAAAATTTCATTGCTTTGGGCATGGACGCCACGATCTACATCAGTCTTTTGCTGTGCAGATACAACAAGGTCCGAGGCGAGCTGTCGATTGCCAATGCCGGACACAACTGTTCCCCCCTTGTGATCAGGAAAAACGGGAGGGTCGAAGAAATTCCCGTAAAAGGAATGCCCATCAGCCGCATCAGCAAGGA
>JAISML010000092.1 GCA_031276775.1 Eubacteriales Family XIII. Incertae Sedis bacterium
AAAAACCTTTCCGTTTGAAGGAAAATGTGGATACGGCGTTCCAAACCTGTTTTGAATCAAAATTCAGTGATGGCGGACGGCGGCGTACGGGCAACAATTGAGGAATCATCCGAAAAGGAGGTTGGCAATGAAGAAGATCGGCGTACTCGGTACAGGCACAATGGGCGCGGGCATCATTCAGGTTCTGGCGCAGAACGGGTTTGAAGTGGTACTCAGGGCGAGAAGGGAGTCTTCCGTCGCAAACGGTCTTGCGACCGTCACAAAAAATCTGGAAAAATTGGTGGCAAAAGAGAAGATCGCCGCAGCGGACAAAGACGCAATACTCGCTCGGATCAAAGGTTCCACGGATATCTCCATCGTAGCCGACGCGGATCTGATCATTGAAGCCGCCACGGAAGACATGGAAGCAAAAAAAGCCTTGTTCGCGGAATTGGACACGCTGTGCAAAGCGGACACGATCATCGCCACGAACACGTCTTCGCTGTCCATCACGGAGATCGCAGCCGCGACGAAGCGCCCGGACAAGATCATCGGCATGCATTTCTTCAATCCCGTGCCGATGATGAAGCTGGTGGAGATCATCAAGGGTTTGGGTACCTCGGAAGAAACCAGGGACGCCATCGTCGATCTTACGGGCATTTTGGGCAAGACGCCCGTCGAGGTGGAGGAAGCGCCCGGATTTGTGGTGAACAGAATCCTGATTCCCATGGTCAATGAAGCGGCGGGCATTTTGGCGGACGGCGTCGCGCAGGCGGACAAAATCGACGAAGCCATGAAACTCGGCGCGAACCACCCCATAGGCCCGTTGGCTTTGGGCGATCTGATCGGTTTGGATGTGTGCCTCGCCATCATGGAAGTGCTTTACAAAGAATTCGGCGATCCGAAATACAGACCGCATCCGCTTCTGCGGAAGAAAGTCCGCGGCGGCGACCTGGGGAGGAAAAGCGGAAAAGGATTCTTCGACTATCGATAAGATTCGGTTGTAAAGAAACGTTCTGCGGGAACCATGGCGAAGAGACAAAAGAGAAAAAAACAAAAGGCGTTTGGACGGGTTTTTTTGCCGGCTTTTCTGATTTTGGTGATCGTTTTCACACTTGGTCTGTTTGCCGTTGACAAATATGGACTCTTCGGCTTGTTCGGCGGGGATATCATGAAGGATATCCCCACGATCGCGGGCGGTGACAGCGAATTTGCAAAGAAGTACAAAGATTCAAAGCGGGTGAACGTCTTGCTTCTCGGTCACAATCAGGAACTTACCGATACGATCATGCTGGGGAGTTTTGACACGGAATTGAAACGGGTGGACGTGATATCGGTGCCGCGCGATACGTATTACGAGCGGCCCGATTATCCCGGAGCCGCCTATCAAAAGATCAATTCCGTCTATAAGACGGAAGGGGTCGAAGCGATGGCGGCGGCGGTAAGCGAGGTCCTGAACGGGACGCCCATCCACTTTTATGAGATCATCAGCGATGAAGGGGTCGCGCACATCGTGGACGCCATGGGCGGCGTGACGATTGATGTTCCCATGGACATGCATTATACGGACGAAAGTCAGAATTTGTACATCGATCTGAAGCAAGGAACGCAGACCTTGGACGGGGAGCGGGCGGTGCAGTTTTTGCGGTTCCGGAAAGGCTATCCCACAGGGGATATCGGCAGAGTGGAAGCGCAGCAGAATTTCCTGAAAGAGGCGTTCAAACAGAGCATCGGTTTCGGGTTTCCCAAGGTGGCAAGAACCGCCGTCAAGGAGGTCGAGACCAACATGCAATTGAAAATGGCTTTGCGGCTTGCCGGCAAAGCGGTGGGAATGACGACGGAGGATATCGCCACACACACGGCGCCGGGAGAAGCCTCAACGTTCAACGGCGCTTCCTATTACCTGGTCGATGCGGGGAGGACCGCCGTTCTGATGGACTCGATATACGGCATGGCTCCGACGGAGGAGTGAGCGAATTTCGGACAGCGGCGGGCGCCGGATGCGGGAGGCGCCAAGTCGGTCCGCACGGAACAAATAGAAATACAAATGAAGGGACAGAATCATTGAGCGGAAAAACAAGGAAAGCCGGTGCGAGGAGAGCTTCCGCGCCGAAGAAGACATTTACCAAATTTTTTGTGATCACATTTTTTGCCTGCCTCGTTTTGATAGCTTCGGGCATCGGCATTTTCGGCGCGGTACTCAACCAGCGGCCGATGGAAAAAGATGCGATCGAGCGTCCGCGCGAGCAGACGGAAGAAAAATTGGACGTCCTGTTCCCGGGGGAAGGGATCTTTGCCGCCGAGTTCAAGGATTCCAAACGGGTCAATGTCCTCCTGCTCGGCACGACGGACGAAGGGCTGGCGGATACCATCATGCTCGCGAGCTTTGATCCGGAGACGCAGGCTGCGGAGATCATTTCCGTGCCGAGGGATACCTATTACGAACGCCCGGGCTTTTACGGGGCGAGCCTGAAGATCAACGCGGTCGCCCACGAAGGACCGGAAGAGATGGCGCGGGCCGTCCACGACGTATTGCTCGGCATTCCCATCAATTACTATGCGATTCTGAATTATGAGGGCGTCGCGAACATCGTCGATGCCATCGGCGGTGTGCCGATGAACGTTCCGATGAACATGTATTATTCGAGTCCGTCGCAAAATCTTTACATCAACATCAAGGCGGGCGAACAGGTGTTGGACGGCGAAAAAGCGGTGCAATATTTGAGGTTTCGAAGCGGTTACCGCAGCGGCGACATCGGCAGGGTGGAAGCGCAGCAGGAATTTGTCAAGAGCGCAGTCAGGCAGGCTGTCGGCCTGCAATTGCCCAAGGTGGCGAAGACGGTGATCGCGAATGTGGATTCCGATATCACGAACAGAGCCATCCTCTATCTTGCGGGGAAAGCGTCGGGCATGGACGCGTCCAAGGTGCGATCGTTTATTTTGCCCGGAGACGGCAAAACCATCAACGGCGGATCGTTTTGGATAAGAGGGGACGAAACGGAGATCGAAGCGATGCTCCGCGAAGTCTATGCCGTACCGGAACCCGTTACGGGCGCGGCTGTCACCGGAGACGCCATTCAGTCGGAATAGAAGCGCGCAGGACACAGGGGAAAGAATTGTGCCGTCGTCCGGGGCTGACGGCCGGAACCGCAATCCGTACGCGCAAGCAAAACCATATCCTGATGTTTCGCCATTTTGTTTTGCCCGCTCATCATTTTACGCAGCGCATGATTGCCATGCCGCCTTCCGCGGACAACCCGACCGTGCCGTAATAACGGCACAGGATCGTCTCAAGCTCGTTTTTCGTCCAATAAGGCGGCGTGAAAAAACCTTTTGGCTGCAAAAATGCCTTGACCAAAGCGTCGGCGGCCCGTCTTTGTTTCCTGATGTAGAACGTTGCCAAAAACAGACCTTCCGGTTTAAGAACGCGGGCCGTTTCCCGGAAAGCCGCGTTTTTGTCCGGGAATGCATGGAAACCGTTCATGGACAGCACAACATCAAACGATTCGTCCTCAAAGCGCAAAGTCCCGACATCGCCCTGAACGCAGGTAACGTTGGGACAGTCCGTGAATCGCGCCCGCGCTTTTTCGAGCATATTTTCGGAATAGTCAAGCGCGGTAATATGCGCGTCAGCCATCGTTTTGTAGCGTTCGGCGGTAAACAGACCCGTGCCCGTCGGCACGTCAAGCAGCTTGCCGGCGAAGTCTTTCGGCAGAAAGTCGAGCAACCGCGCGGCAATCTCCCAATCGTCCGCGCCCCAGATGACGTGCGCATAGAGCTTGGCCCACCATCGTTTCCCCGTCAGCGCATCGTCGTAGTAATTTTGGGACGATCTGTACGCTTTCGTGATTTTGGTTTTGCGTTCCGTCATGTATCCCTCCCGTGTTATATCAACCCAATCGGCACGATCAGGTTTTCGCTGTCGAAGGCGCTTAGTTTTTCAACTATGCAAAGAACTGCGCCGACACCGCGCTCCAAGGGCGATTTCTCAATGATTTTGAACACGTTTATGAGTTTTCTGTCCGGGGCGGCAGTCTTTTTTATTTCGACAGGGTACAGTTTTCCGTCGCCTTCAATAATCAAATCGATTTCCGTGGCGTCTTTGTCCCGATAGTAATAGAGAAAGGCTTCCATGCCTGTGTTTTGATAGCTCTTCAGGATTTCGCTTACGGCCTCTAAGTCCAACTCAAAAGCTGTGGCTATGCCGCCATATAGCTCCTGCTGTGACAACGGCGGTAGATGTAACAGCGCAACGCGTCCGGCCAACGACTCCTGTATACCGGTCATTAATTTAAAAAGTTGCGAACCTGTGAGCCGGAAACTTCCCGGCGTATGGCTCTCGTCAATATGAATTTTGATATATGAAAAAAGTTCCGGAGCGTACTGGACTTCGTCAATGAGTACAGGAGGAGGGTATATTTCCAAAAACATCTTAGGGTCAGTCTTTGCCAAGGTTCGGTCATTCAAATCATCCAAGGTTACATATTTACGTTTACGATTTTCCGATTCCATCAGTTTCCGCAGCATAGTCGTTTTTCCGACCTGTCCGGGACCGGTAATTAAAATTGCCGGATATTGCGTATTTAATTTAATGACAATCGATTCCATACTTCTTTTGATATATTTCATCGCATACTCCTTTTGGGCTAAAATGCTACCATACTGCTATTTTGGCCGAATTTCATATGAAAATCAATTGTATGGGTCTCTTGCCGAGAGGCAGGAAAGAACGGATCACGGGTCTTCCGCGAGCATTCCACTCTAATAGGTACACCAATCCGATAGATCAGGTACACCAATCCGATTGCCGGGCCATTTCGGACATATACCTTGCGCATTTCCTTCGGCCAATCGGGACATGCCGATTTTGATGACTTGTTTCGGGATTTGAAAGCATGAAGTACATCGGTTGGCACAAGGGTTCCCGCAGCGGCCTGTGCCGGCTTCCGTCCCCGGCGCATACCTACCACGTGACGCGGACAAACTTTGTCCGCTGCAGGAAATCTCCGCCCCGCATAATCAGCCTTGTGAACTTTGACAGTCTCTTGTCTTTGGCCCTCGCGCCGAAATAGGGCAGGCAGACCGCTTCTTTGATCTGCGGCGACCACGCCCTGACCTCCTCGGCGCGGTTCACCCAAAACTTCATCTCCGCTCCGCTGTTGCCCGCCTTTCTCACCATTCTGTTGGCGATTTTCGTCCCGCTCTCGGAGCAGGTCTCAAAGAACAGCTCGCCGCACGGAAAGCGGTCGCTGATTTTCCGGAAAAGCCCGCGGATCTGCGCGTGGTCGAAATAGAAGAACAACCCGGCGGCCAGAATTAAAATAGGGTTGCCGGCCGGCGTTTCCACTTCATCGAGCCAAGAATCGTCGAACATCGACTTCGCTATGTTCCGGCAACGCCCGCTCGGCGCCATAAACCGTTCGCGGTAAGCGATTGCGTCCGGCAAGTCGAGATTGTACCAACGGACGTGTCCGTTATCGACCCGCGAAAACGTGTCGTCCAGACCCGCGCCGAGGTTTACGACAGCGCCGTCCGGGTGGGCGGCAATAAAAGCGCGGGCGCAATCATCCATGCGCGCCGCGCGGATCAGGCAGGTGAGGGAAGCGTATTCGCCGCCATAGGTCTTGGATATGCCGGAAAAATCGTAGCGCACGCTTTCGCAGATGCGTTCCGCCGCCGTGTCGCGCAGGATGTCGGGAAAGCGTCTGCCCGCGATCATCCGCCCGTAGAGGGGTATCAGCATGGTGGATTGTACCGTATCGTTTTGCAGATTGCCGCCGTTCATATGATCGCCTCGTTTCCGTTGCCCAGTCCGCCGTCCGCCCTCTCAGCGTTTGACCGACCACCCCAAACTCTCCTGTTGAATGCTGTGCATCCGCGCAAACAGTCCGTTTTGCGCGAGCAGTTCCGCGCCCGTGCCTGTCTCAACCAATCTGCCGTCCGCCAGCACGGCGATTTTGTCCGCGCCGATGACGGTGCGCAGACGGTGCGCGATGACGATGACCGTGCGTCCTTTGACAAGTTCGGAGATCGCTGCCTGAATCTCCGTCTCGTTCTCCGGGTCAAGGGAGGCGGTGGCTTCGTCCAGCAGGACGATCGGCGCGTTTTTGAGCAGGGCGCGGGCGATGGAAATGCGCTGCCGCTCGCCTCCGGAGAGCGTGGAGCCGTTTTCGCCGATGATGGTCCCGTAGCCCTGCGGCATCTCCCGTATGAACCCGTCGCACCGCGCGGCTTTCGCGGCGGCCATGACCTCCGCGTCGGCCGCGCCCTGTCTGCCGATGCGGATATTGTTCATCACCGTATCGTTGAACAGCACGACGTCCTGGAATACGAAGCTCATATAGCGCATCAGCCGCTCCGGGTCTATCCCGCGGATATTCTTGCCGCCTATTCGGATGTTGCCCTCGCGCACGTCCTAGAAGCGTGCAATCAGGCGGGACACGGTGGTCTTGCCGCTGCCGGACGGACCCACAAAGGCGGTCACGCCGTTTTGCGGTATGGTCAGCGTGACGCCATGGATCACGTCCTCGTCGTTATAGGCAAAGGACACATCGTCCAGCTCGATCGTAAAGTCCGTGATTTCAGCCGCTTCGTCGCCGATCATGGGCTCTTCGCGCCGCAGCGTCTGCATGCGCTTGGTTGACGCCAGCATGTAGAAAAATTCCGGCAACAGCGTAAGGACGACGATCAACGGAGCGTAGATCTTCACGCTGATCACCAAGAACGTAAGCATGACGACAGGGTCGACGTCTCCGCCCGTGAGAAGCGTTACGCCCACAAGCGCGACAAGTCCGAGCCCCACCTGCAGCACCATCATCGCAAGCGTGACAAAGGTTCCCGCAATGGCCTCGAATTTGATCGCCTCTTTGAACATTTTGCGCAAGGCGTTTTTCAGCGCCAGGGACTTCTCGCCCGCAAGCCCAAACGCCTTTACGACCTTGATGCCCTCCAGGTACTCCTGCACCTGTTCGGCGGCTTCGAGTTTCGCGCCCACATGCCGCCCGCCGAGTTTGATCTGCGCCTTGCGCGTCAGGAAGATCATTCCCATGGCGATCGGCAGTGCGGCGAACAGCGCAAGCGCCATGCGCCAATCGTAGATCGCCAGCGCGGCGCAGATCAGCGGGATCGTGATACAGCTTGCGAACAGACCCGGGACCACGTGGCTCATTGCGTGTTCGATCTGCGCACAGTCGCCCATGATGTTGGTCGTCAGTTCCGACAAATCTTTGCGGTTGAAAAAAGACAGCGGCAGGCGGCGCAGCTTTTCCGCGACCTCAACGCGGATTTTTTCGGTCTCAGTGTAAGCTGCCGTATAGGTCTTGCGGTATTCGTGCAGATACGCGGCAAAGTACAATGCGGCGGCGATAACGCCCGCGCCGAGCCAGAGCCACAGACTATGGACGTCGAGTTTCGAGCCATCCATCAGCGGCGTGAGCAAAAGCGTCATCACGCGCAGGATAATCACGAACGGCAGGAACATCACAAGGTTGCTCACTGCGGCGGCAAAGATGCCTTTTCGCAGGCTCTTTGCGCCTTCGTCCGAGAGGTTCAGCAATTTTTTAAGCATTGCGGACCGCCTCCTTTCCAAGCGTCTCTTTCCCAAGCATCCAGTTTATCGCGCCGGCATATTGCCGCCACATCTCGGCGTAGCGCCCATCTGCGGCGACAAGCGCGTCGTGCGTTCCCGTTTCTGTTATCCTGCCTTTGTCTGCCACGAGTATTTTGTCCGCGCCGCGCACGGTGGAAAGCCGGTGCGCGATGATGATGACGGTCTTGCCTTTCATGAGTTCTGAGAGCGCGGCTTGGATATTCCGCTCGTTCTCGGGGTCGGCAAAGGCGGTCGCCTCATCGAGAACGAGAATCGGCGCGTTTTTCAGAATCGCGCGCGCGATCACGATTCGCTGGCGTTCACCGCCGGAGAGATGTACGCCGTCCCGGCCGATGACCGTGTCATATCCGTTCGGAAGCTTCCCGATAAACGCATGGCATTGCGCAGCCTCGGCAGCCGCCATGACTTCCTTACGGCTTGCGTCCGGGTTCCCGATTCTGATATTGTCCAGGATGCT